>JBPYFG010000378.1:0-3174 GCA_051986365.1 Xanthobacteraceae bacterium | reverse complement strand
CGCTTTATAAAGAGCTTCCCTATGATCCGCGGAAGGATTTTACGCCAATCGCGCTTGTGGTCCGCGTTCCGTTCATCCTGGTCGTCAATCCCTCATTGCCGATCGAGTCGGTTACCGACTTGATCAGTTACGCTAAAACGCACCCTGGAGCCTTGACTTATGGCTCCGGCGGCGCCGGCTCGCCGCATCAACTCTATGCCGAAATGTTCAAGACCATGACCGGCATCGAGATGACGCATGTGCCTTACAAAGGCAGTGCGCCGGCCCTCACCGACGTTGTCGGCGGACACATCGCCTTACTCTTCGCCGATCCCGCACCGGCCCTGCCGCTCATCAAAGCCGGCCAAGTGCGGGCGCTAGGTGTGACCTCGGCCGCGCCGTTGCCGGCGGCACCCGATATCCCGCCGCTGGCGCAAAGTGGCGTGCCCGGTTTCGATGCGGCGGGCTGGGGAATGGTGGTTGCGCCGGCGCGCACACCCGCGGCGATTGTGACCAAGTTGTATGACGCATTCCACACAGTGGAATCGCGTTCAGAGGTTCGCGACCGTTTGAGTTTTCTCGGTCTGACGCCGCAGACCAGCCCGCCACCGGAGACTTTGCAAGGCTTTATCGACAGCGAGTTGGTACGCTGGGGCAAGGTGGTCAAATCCGCCGGCCTTGCGGGCACCGAATGATCGCGTGTCTATAGCATGAAAAGTCGATACCGGTTTCCGAAAAGATCATGCTCAAGCAAGAAGCTAAAGCGCCACAATGATTCAACTTAAAATCATTTCGCTTTAGCGGCGGCGTCCCAGCAGCGCCGCGACGATTTCATTCCATTCCGACGACAATTCGTGGGTCGCCGGTTTGCGGCGCGCTTGTCGATACCAATATTTGGCATTGTCGAGATCGCCTTCAACGCGATGCAGATAGGCGTGCACCCAAGCGCAATCCTGATTGTGTTCACTCATGACGATGCGATGCGCTTTGTCCCAATTCTCGCTTGCCGCCCACCACATCGCTTGCAGCGCCACAGAAACGCCTGTCGGCGGCGTTTTCGCCTTGAGCGATTGCTTGAAAGCCGCCGGGGTCATGCCGGGGGAAGCTCCTGCTACCACCATTTTTCCGGCGCGAACGATCCGGCGGCGCGCTCGATGATCGCGCCGAGCGCAAACAGCGTTTCTTCGGCAAATGGTCGGCCGATGAGTTGCAGCCCCAGTGGCAGGCTATGGCTGTCGAGTCCGCCGGGCACCGAAATAGCCGGCAATCCCGCCATATTCACCGTCACCGTGAATACGTCATTGAGATACATCTCGATTGGATCCGTGCGCCCTCGTTCGCCAATCGCAAAAGCCGACGACGGCGTCGTCGGGGTCAGGATCGCCTCGACACCTGCGGCGAAGCAGGCCTCGAAATCGCGCTTGATCAGCGTGCGCACTTTTTGCGCGCGTAAATAATAGGCGTCATAGTAACCGGCCGAAAGCACGTAGGTGCCGATCATGATGCGTCGGCGCACCTCCTTGCCAAACCCGGCGGCGCGGGTTTGTTCGTACATTTCGATGATATCGCCCCCGGGAACGCGCAGACCGTAGCGCACGCCATCGTAGCGCGCGAGATTGGATGAGGCCTCCGCCGGCGCAACGATGTAATAGGCCGGCAGCGCATATTTGGTCATAGGCAGCGAAATGTCGACGAGTTCCGCGCCGGCAGCTTTGAGCCAATCGGCGCCTTTTTGCCAAAGCGCTTCGATCTCCGCAGGCATTCCGGGAACACGATATTCTTGGGGCATGCCGATGCGCATGCCCTTGACCGAACGGCCGATCGCCGCTTCGTAATCCGGCACGACAATATCGGCGGAGGTCGTGTCCTTCGGGTCATGGCCCGCCATCGCCTGCAACAGGATCGCGCAATCGCGGACGGTCCGGCCGAATGGTCCCGCTTGGTCGAGTGACGAAGCGAATGCGACTATCCCCCAGCGCGAACACCGGCCGTAGGTTGGCTTTAGCCCGACGACCCCGCAAAAAGCCGCCGGCTGGCGGATCGACCCGCCGGTATCGGTCCCGATTGCTCCGACACAGACGCGCGCCGCCACCGCAGCCGCGGAACCGCCCGATGAGCCGCCCGGCACCAGTTTGGTTTGCGCGCCGCGCCGGCGCCACGGCGACACGACCGGGCCGTAATAGGATGTCTCATTGGACGAGCCCATAGCGAATTCGTCGGCGTTGGTTTTGCCGATGAGCACGGCTCCGTCGCGCCACAGTTTTGCAGTGACGGTGGATTCATAGGGCGGGACAAAATTATCGAGGATATGCGAGCAAGCGGTGGTGCGGACGCCTTCGGTGCAGAACAAGTCCTTGATTGCGAGCGGCAGCCCCTCGAGCGGACCGGCCTCCCCTTTCGCGAGCCGCCCGTCCGACGCGCGCGCCATGGCGCGGGCACGCTCGGGCGTTTCCATGACGAAAGCATTCAGCGCTCGCGCCTGTTCCACGGCGGCAAGATGAGCTTCGGCCAGTTCTATCGCGGAAAACTCTTTCTTACGCAGCGCCTCGCGTGCTTGCGCTAGCGTGAGCGAGGTGAGATCGGTCATCCAGTTTTTGGAACGTCACAAAAGAACGGATTTGGCTCGGCCGCCGAACTATCCGCCGAAGTCGCACGGTCTTGAGTTTTGTCGCCGATTTCTGATCGGACCGGCAGCGGCTGCACCGGAAAGCCGGCAAACAAGGCTTCGACTGCCGCCGGATCGTCCGGCTGCAGCAGGCCCTGACTCTCGAGATACGCGAGCCAGATCGCGTCTTGTTCGCAAGCCAAGCACATCGTTTATTCCACCACTTTCGGAACCAGGAAAAAGTGATGCTCGTGCGCCGGCGCATTGGCGATTATTGCGTCGGGAACGCCGCCATCGGTGACTTGGTCTTTCCTCATCTTTAGCGTCATTGGCGTCACCGAGGTCATCGGCTCGATACCTTCAACCTCGACTTCCGCCAGCTGCTCGACGAACGCCAGAATCGCGTTGAGTTCGCCTCGAAGATTTTCAACTTCGCCCTCGGCGACCGCGATTCGGGCAAGATGGGCGACACGGCGGACGGTGTCGTTATCGACTGACATGAACCGCTGCCTTAGAGGGGTGCACGCGCGGTCCTATAGCAGAGGGCCTATCGGCCGCCAACAGCGCCGATCGATTTAGCGGGCTCGACC
>JBPYFG010000377.1:0-3922 GCA_051986365.1 Xanthobacteraceae bacterium | reverse complement strand
GCGAATCAGATAAAGTTGTTTGAGTCCGACTGACGCGCCGAGTGACGCTTTTAGGAGGCAATGCACTTTTTGGAGGCAAGCCATGGCAGGCAAATCCAGTCGCTCAGTGACGCTTAAACATCTTGCGGCGAGTTTAGCCAAAGAGCACGACATGACCAAACGCGCCGGGCATGAACTCCTGGATGATCTGATCAGCTTGATCACCAGGCATCTAAAAAAGGGAGAACGCGTCCGCATCGCCGGTCTCGGCATTCTGCAAGTGAGACATCGGGCCGCGCGCATGGGGCGCAATCCTGCAACCGGCGAGCCGATCCAGATCAAGGCCGGAAAAAAAGTGGCATTCCGGGCCAGCAAGGAACTAAAGCGCGTCGCATAAAGCTTGAACCAATCGGAAATTCGCCCCGTCAAGCTTTGGCGGGGCGTTTTTTGTTAGCTTCCGAGTAATGTCCGTTCTCCGGAGACTTACAATGACGACCGGGATAGCGGCTATTGCCTGGCGATTCGGACGCCCTGCGGATCAGCGCTGTTAAAGGACCACGCAGCGCCTCAGCCTCGGATGCCAGTGGTAACCAACGCCGCAAACGACCGGCGGTGCCACGACTGCCCGCTTAATGCAATTTCACCTGCGGCTCGGTGCGCCGATTGATGAGGCGCACGATAGTGTCGAGCGCAACCTTGATAAAGCCGTGCAACGCGTATTCGTGCATTTTGTAGAGCGACACGTACATGAAGCGCGCGAAATAGCCTTCGATGAACAAACTCCGACCGACCAGCTTGCCCATCAAGCTGCCGACGGTGCTGTATTCGCCGAGCGACACCAATGAACCGAAGTCGCGATAATGCCAGGGGGCAAGCCGGTGTCCGGCAATTTTTCGCGGCAGCTGTTTCGACAGATGTGTCGACTGTTGATGCGCGGCCTGGGCGCGCGGCGGCACGATTGTGTTGCGTTCGGGCCACGGACAGGCGGCGCAATCGCCGATCGCAAAAATGTCGTCGTCGCGGGTGGTCTGTAAGGTTTGCCGGACGACGAGCTGATTGATCGCGTTGGTTTCAAGCCCGTCGAGGTTTTGCAGAAACGCGGGCGCCTTGACGCCGGCCGCCCAGACCACGAGCTCGGCATCGATGATGCGTCCGTCTGCGAGCTTCACCCCATTTGGCACCACGGCGGCCACCCGCGCCGAAGTGTAAACTTTCACACCGAGTCCGGTGAGGAGATCGGTGGCGGCTCTGGCTATGCGCGGCGGCAGAGCCGGCAGAATCCGGTCGGCGGCTTCGATGAGGTGCAGCGTGATGTCACGATCGGGATCGATGCGATCGAGGCCAAAGGCCACGAGCTCTCGCGTGGACTTGTGCAGCTCGGCGGCGAGTTCGACCCCGGTGGCGCCGGCGCCAATGATCGCGACCTGAAGCTGACCCGGCCGCAATGGCTCATTCTGGTTCTGGGCCCGCAGGCAGGCATTGACCAGGCGGCCATGGAATCGCGCGGCCTGGTCCGGCGTTTCCAGGCAGATCGCGTGCTCCACAACCCCCGGCGTGCCGAAATCATTGGTGAGGCTGCCGACCGCCAAGACCACCGTGTCGTAGGGATAACCGCGGGCCGGCGTGACCTCGGTGCCATTCTCCTCGATGACCGGCCCGACCAGGACTTCGCGCCGGCCGCGGTCCAGCCCGATCATCTCTCCCGTGCGATAGCGAAAGTGATGCCAGTGGGCCTGCGCCAAATAATCGAGCTCATGATGGCCGAGATCCATGCTGCCGCCGGCGATTTCGTGCAGCAGCGGCTTCCATAAATGGGCGCGCGCCTTTTCGATCAGAGTGACTTCCGCTTTGCCACGGCGACCAAGCTTATCGCCGAGCCGGGTTGCAAGCTCGAGTCCGCCGGCGCCGCCGCCGACGATCACGATTCGATGCGGGCGGGCTGCCTGGTCCGTTCCGCCGGTGTTGCGGTTTCGCACTGCATCGGCCATCGCTCGCTCCTATCGCGCTGCCGCGTGGTTGCAATCAGCGCACGAGACAAGGCTTCTTGTTGTCGAACGTCCAGCCAGGAATCAGGTACTGCATCGCGATCGCGTCGTCGCGCGCGCCGAGACCGTGCGATTTATAAAGCGCGTGCGCTTGCTCGATTTGCTTAAGGTCGATTTCGATCCCGAGTCCGGGCCGCTCCGGCAGCTCGACCATGCCGCCGCGGATCGCAAGCGGCTGTTTCGTCAATCGTTGGCCGTCCTGCCAGATCCAGTGCGTGTCGATCGCGGTGATCAGGCCCGGCGCCGCGGCGGCAACATGGGTGAACATCGCTAGTGAAATGTCGAAGTGATTGTTGGAATGCGATCCCCAGGTCAGGCCCCAATCGCGGCACATCTGCGCCACCCGCACCGCGCCCTGCATGGTCCAGAAATGCGGATCGGCCAGCGGGATGTCGACCGATTGCAGCGTGATGGCATGGCCCATTTGCCGCCAATCGGTCGCCACCATATTGGTCGCGGTGGGCAGGCCGGTAGCGCGGCGAAATTCCGCCATGACTTCGCGGCCCGAATAGCCGCGCTCGGCGCCGCACGGATCCTCCGCATAAGCCAGCACGCCGTGCATGCCGCTGCACAGCCGGATCGCCTCCTTGAGCGACCAGGCGCCATTCGGATCCAAGGTGATGCGGGCTTGCGGAAAACGCTTGGCGAGCGCGGTAACGGCTTCGATTTCCTGTTCGCCCGAGAGCACGCCGCCCTTGAGCTTGAAATCTTCGAAGCCATAGTGCGCATAAGCGGCCTCGGCGAGACGCACGATTGCTGGCGTCGTCAACGCCTCGTTGTGGCGCAAGCGAAACCAATCGACGTTGGCGTCCGGTTCGCCGCGATAGGGCAGGTCGGTCTTGTTGCGGTCGCCGACGAAAAACAAATAGCCGAGCATCTTGACCGCACGGCGGTGTTGCCCTTCGCCGAGCAGCGCCGCGACCGGCATGCCGAGAAATTGGCCGAAGAGATCGAGCAGTGCCGCCTCGACTGCGGTGACGGCATGGATCGTTACGCGCTGATCGAAAGTCTGTAGTCCCCGACCGCCGCTATCGCGGCCGGCGAAGCGACTGCGCATTTTGTTGAGGATATCGTTGCAAGCTCCGATCGGCTGGCCGACGACCAGCGATTTGGCATCCTCCAATGTGCGCCTTATTTGCTCGCCGCCCGGCACTTCGCCGACGCCGGTGTGGCCCGCATTGTCGCGAAGAATGACAATATTGCGCGTGAAAAACGGCGCGTGCGCGCCGGAAAGATTGAGCAACATGTCGTCATGCCCGGCCACCGGCACAACGCGCATTTCAGTGATTTTCGGCGACGATGAATGAGGCCGATCGGTCATGGCAAATTCTGTCTTGGCGAGCTCGTTGTCCGTCACTCTAAAGCGAAATGAGATTAGGTTGAATCACCATTTCGCTTTAGCTTGTTGTTTTGAGCGCGATCTTTTCGGAAAACCGGTTCCCACTTTTTCCGGATCATGCTCTAACCGCATGGCCGCGTTTTGCGACCACAGGGCAGGGCAAATAGTTGCGATTGCGAAATCTTTGTTTGGGCGCCGTTTCGTGCTCTTGTCCCACTCTGCTAAGATCGCGGCGATACGCATTTTCAGTGAAGCGGACCCATGAAAGCGCTGGTTTATACGGAGCCGAACATTCTGTTGTGCCGCGAGGAGCCGGAACCGACGCTGGGCAACGACGAAGTGCTGGTGCGCGTCGAGGCGGTCGGCATTTGCGGCTCCGATATGCATGCCTATCACGGCCACGATTCACGGCGGCCGCCGCCATTCGTGCTCGGGCATGAGGCCGCGGGCTTGGTCGTCGGCGGGCCCGGTCGCGGTGCGCGCGTCGCGGTCAACCCGCTGGTCCCTTGCGGTGTTTGCGACTGGTGTCTGGAGGGCCGGCCGCATCTTTGCCCGTCGC
>JBPYFG010000376.1:0-3522 GCA_051986365.1 Xanthobacteraceae bacterium | reverse complement strand
ATGGCGCTCGAACTGTTCAAGCCGTTCATCTATTCGCGGCTCGACGCCAAGGGCCTGTCGACCACCGTCAAGCAGGCCAAGAAGCTCGTGGAAAAGGAGAAGCCCGAGGTTTGGGACATTCTCGACGAGGTCATCCGCGAACATCCGGTACTGCTCAACCGCGCGCCGACGCTGCATCGCCTCGGTATCCAGGCGTTCGAGCCGGTCCTGATCGAAGGCAAAGCGATCCAGCTTCACCCGCTGGTCTGCGCGGCGTTCAACGCCGACTTCGACGGCGACCAGATGGCGGTGCACGTCCCGCTGTCGCTCGAGGCACAGCTCGAAGCGCGCGTCTTGATGATGTCGACCAACAACATCCTGCATCCAGCCAACGGCTCGCCGATCATCGTGCCGTCACAGGATATCGTGCTCGGCCTCTATTATCTCTCGCTGATGATCGAGAATGGCCCGGGCCAGTACAAGCTCGAGCTCTATTCGGAGGAGCAGCTCAAGCGCGATCCGAAGAAGCAGAACATCGTGCAGGGCTACTATCGCAACATCAGCGAAGTCGAGCACGCGCTGCAAGAGAAGACGGTCGGGCTGCACAGCAAGATCAAATACACTTGGGAGGGCGTCGCCGACGACGGCAAGGCCGTGCGCAAGACCTACGAGACCACGCCGGGCCGCGCGCTTTTGGGCGAGGTCCTGCCCAAGCATGCCAAGGTAAGTTTCGATCTGGTCAACAAGCTGATGACCAAGCGCGAAATCTCCAGCATGATCGATACCGTCTACCGCCACTGCGGGCAGAAAGAGACGGTGATCTTCTGCGACCGCGTCATGGCGCTCGGCTTCCATCATGCATTTAAGGCCGGCATCTCGTTCGGCAAGGACGACATGGTGGTGCCCGGCACCAAGCGAACGATCGTCGAGAAGACGCGCGAAGCCGTCAAAGAGTTCGAACAGCAGTACAATGACGGCCTGATCACCCAGGGCGAGAAGTACAACAAGGTCGTCGATGCCTGGTCGAAGTGCACTGAGGAAATCGCCGAAGCGATGATGAAGGAAATCTCCGCCGCCAAGCCCGCGCCGGAGAAAGACGCCGAGGCGCAGGTCAATTCGATCTTCATGATGGCCCATTCCGGCGCCCGCGGCTCGCCGGCGCAGATGCGTCAGCTGGCCGGCATGCGCGGCCTGATGGCCAAGCCCTCTGGCGAGATCATCGAGAGCCCGATCATTTCCAACTTCAAGGAAGGACTGTCGGTGCTCGAGTACTTCAACTCGACCCACGGCGCCCGCAAGGGTCTCGCCGACACCGCGCTCAAGACCGCGAACTCCGGCTATCTGACTCGCCGCCTGGTCGACGTGGCGCAGGACTGCATCATCACCGATGAGGACTGCGGCACCACGCGCGGCATTAAGGTGCGTGCCATTATCGACGCCGGACAGGTCGTCGCCTCGCTGGCGAGCCGCATCCTCGGTCGCACCACGGCCGAAGATGTGCGCGACCCGACGAGCAACGAAGTTCTGGTGCCGAATGCGACCCTTCTTGAGGAGCAGCAGGTCGAGCGCCTGATCACTGCCGGCGTGCAGGAGGTGCGCATCCGTTCGGTTCTCACCTGCGATACGGTGAACGGCGTCTGCGCCAAGTGCTACGGGCGCGATCTCGCCCGCGGCACGCCCGTCAATATGGGCGAGGCGGTCGGCGTGATTGCCGCTCAGTCGATCGGCGAGCCGGGCACGCAGCTCACCATGCGCACGTTCCATATCGGTGGCGCCGCGCAGATTTCGGAGCAGTCGTTCGTCGAATCGAATTTCGAAGGAACGATCAAGATCAAGAATCTGAACGTCGCCCGCAATTCGGACGGCGATCTGATCGCGATGAACCGCAATCTGATCGTTGCGGTGCTCGACCCCGACGGCACCGAACGCGCCGTGCACCGCATTCCTTACGGCGCACGGCTCAAGGTGGCCGACGGCGATCACATCAAGCGCGGTCAACGCATTGCCGAGTGGGATCCTTACACCCGGCCGATCCTGACCGAGGTCGAGGGCACGGTCGCTTTCGAGGACCTGGTCGAAGGCCAGTCCATGACCGAAACGCTCGACGAATCTACGGGCATCGCCAAGCGCGTCGTCATCGATTGGCGCTCGGGTTCGGCCCGCGGCCAGCAGGATCTGCGCCCGGCCCTTGTGATCAAGGACAAGGAGGGCAAGCTCCTCAAGCTGAGCCGCGGCGGCGAAGCCCGCTACATGCTCGCGGTCGACGCGATTATCTCGGTCGATCCCGGCGCGCATGTCAAAGCCGGCGACGTCATCGCCCGCATCCCGACCGAAAGCGCCAAGACCCGCGACATCACCGGCGGTCTGCCGCGCGTCGCCGAACTGTTCGAGGCGCGCCGGCCAAAGGAGTCCGCCGTCATCGCGGAAATCTCCGGCACGGTTCGCTTCGGCCGCGACTACAAGAACAAGCGGCGCATCGCCATCGAGCCGGCCGACAAGGATGAGGAGGCCCGGGAATATCTCGTGCCGAAGGGCAAGCACATTCACTTGCAGGACGGCGACGTGATCGAGAAGGGCGACTTCATCGTCGAAGGCAACCCGGCGCCGCATGACATCCTGGCGATCAAAGGGGTCGAGGAGCTTGCCGGCTACCTCGTCAACGAGATCCAGGACGTCTACCGGCTGCAGGGCGTGAGCATCAACGATAAGCACATCGAAGTGATCGTGCGCCAGATGCTGCAGAAGGTCGAGATCGACGATTCCGGCGAGACCGATCTGATCCAGGGCGAACAGGTCGACAAGATCGAGTTCGACGAGGTCAATGCGCGGGTGGTGGCGGAAGGCAAGAAGCCAGCGACCGCGCATCCGGTGCTGCTCGGCATCACCAAGGCCTCGCTGCAGACCCGGTCCTTTATCTCGGCGGCGTCGTTCCAGGAGACGACCCGCGTGCTCACCGAGGCTGCGGTCAACGGCAAGATCGATACGCTCGACGGGCTCAAGGAGAACGTCATCGTCGGCCGGCTGATCCCGGCAGGAACCGGCGCGATGATGAACAAGTTGCGCGAGATCGCGATCAAGCGCGATCAGCTCATCCTTGCCGAACGCGAGAAAGAAGCTGCGGTCAAGGCCGAGGCCGGCGCCGAACCAGCTGCTCTGCCGGCGGCGGAGTGATAAAGGCAAGCGTAAGTCAAGCGAAGGGCCGCCAACCGGCGGCCCTTTCTTTTTGTAAATGGCGATCGTGAGCCAATTCCGTCACCCTGAGGTGAGAGCAACGGGTCCGGCCCGAAGTGGTCTCGATGACAAGCTCCGCGAGCTTCGAAGGGCGACGGCTCCCACCTGCATCTTTCGAAGGCCGCGCTGCGCGCGGTCACCTCAGGACGACGCGATGACAAAACAGCTTAAAATCTTCAGCGGCAGCGCCATGCGACCGCTGTTGCGCGATCTCCTACCGCTTTTCGAGCGTGCGCACAGCATGACCGCCGAGGTTGAATTTCGGCTTAGCGCCGCCTTGAAACGTGCGATCCAGGACGGTGCAGTCTTTGA
>JBPYFG010000375.1:0-4610 GCA_051986365.1 Xanthobacteraceae bacterium | reverse complement strand
CGGAAACCTCCGGCTCTGTCGGCAAGGCCGCGTGCAGGATCGCGGCCGGCGTCACGATTGCGATCGCGGCAACGATCCAGCGGTAAGCAAAGGATCCGAACAAGGCTGTCACGGAATGAGAACTCCGGTAAAGCCAAACGACTGCGGTTGGTCGTCCTTGCGAGGAGCGATAGCGACGAAGCAATCCAACTCTTGTACCTGTTCAGAATTGCTTCGCTGCGCTCGCAAGACGAGGTTCAATTTAAACCATAGCCGCGTGGCGACAAAAGATGCGGACGCCCGGATCTTCAGACAAACTGAGCGGCGATGCCGCCGAGACTGCCGAAATCGGCATGCAGCGTGTCGCCCTTGCGCGCGTGGACCACACGCGTGAACGAGCCGGCCAGCACCAGATGCCCGACATCGAGCGCGACGCCATGCTGGCCAAGCTTATTGGCAAGCCAAGCCACGCCAAGCGCTGGATGGCCGAGCACGCCGGCGGCGACGCCGGTCTCTTCGATCTCGGAATTGCGGTACATGATGCCGCCGACCCAGCGCAGATCGATATCGAGCGGACCGACCGGCCGGCCGCCAATCACGATGCCGGCGGCGGCGCCGTTGTCGGCGACGGTATCGAAAATCTTGCGCGGGTCTTGCAGGCGGGCATCGACGATCTCGATGGCCGGCACGACATATTCGGTGGCGCGCAGCACGTCGGGCAGGCCGACGCCGGGGCCGCGCAGCGGCTTGCCCAGCACAAAAGCCAGCTCGATTTCGGCCCGCGGCAGACAATAATTGTCATGCGAAACGCGGGCGCCATCGGCGATCATCATGTTGTCGAGAAGGTGCCCGTAATCGGGCTCGTCGATCTGCGACGAGCGCTGCATCGCTTTCGAAGTGAGCCCGACTTTGTGCCCGATCAGCTTGGCGCCGGCCGCGATCTTGCGCTTGGCGACCTCGGACGAGATGGCGCAGGCGTCCTCCATGGTAATGCCGGGCCAGGTCTTCGACAGCTGCACCGCCTGCTTGCGGTCCTTCTCGGCGGCGACAAGGATATCGGCGGCTTTCCTGCGATCGGCGTCGGACAACATGCGACAAATCCCCCGGAACACGTCCTGGCCGGACTTGTTCCGGCCATCTCGTCTTTATTTACATCAAAGACGTCGACGCCCGCGACATAGGCGAGCCGACGCCGTTCTTAGAACGGCTATGCGCGGGCATGACGATCGAACTAGAATTATCTTAGCAGAATCCGCCGATCAGCACGCACCCAGCTATTGGCAGGCGGCGCGCAGCACGACAGTCTCGACGGGGCACTCGGCGTTAGCTGAGCGTTGTTGTCCCTGCCCCTGCAGCCAGAGCGAGGCATTGCATTTCTCGGCGGTGCGCACATCGAGCGGTTGGCCGTCGGAAAAACCCTTGCTCTTGCAGGCCTCCGCTGCCGCGGTCACGCAGTCGGCGGCGCCATTGCCGGCGACCGCGCAGAGCGCGTGAATTTCGATCACTTTCGAAGTCGCCGACTTCACGATCGCGTCCGCGGCATTCTTCATGGTCTGCTGCGTTGCCGCGGCCGCATCCTTGGCTGCCTCCGCCGACTTCTTGTTGAAGTCGTCGATCTTGGATTGCTGCTCCTTGAGCTTGGCATTGAAGTCGGCGACGGAGTCGTTCCACCAGCGGGACAGGTCATCGAAGAAGCCGCGCTTCTCCGCCGGCGCTTGGGGCGCGGCGTCGCTCGCGGGCGGTGGCTGCGGCGACAGCGTCAGTGGCGGCGCGCTTTGCGGCGCCGTTTGTTGCGGGCCGGCCGATGCCGCCGGCGCGGCGGCGGTAGTGGAAGATGGCGGCGCACCGCTCTGCGCCAGCGCGGCGGAGTCGCAAGCGAGCAACGACACCGCGAGCAAAGCGCCGCAGACGCGCTCTCGCGTTGCCGATGCCGTCGACTTGTTGCTGTTAGCCGTCTTGTCGCTGGACGCTGATGTCACGGCCATCCCGCCATGGCCCATTCACGACCCCCGATTGCGGACGGTCAAGCGACCCCCCGCGCCATCTGTTCGGCCTGAAGCTTGGCGGCGAAATTGGGCGTCAGCAAGGTCAAAAACGTCGCATTACGACTTTGAAATCAAATCAGAAAAGCCGCCGCCGGACTAATTTTTCTTGTTGTCGCTCCCGACCCGTTCGCGCCATCTGACCCAGACAAACCATGCCACCGCCGCCGCCAGCAGCACCAGAATGACGGCATCGAAACGGTGAAACAGGCTGCGGAATGTCGGGTCGCTGTCCCAACGCGCACCGAGCACCATGCCGATATAAGCGAGCCCGAAACACCACGGCCAGGATCCGAGAAACGTATAGATCTGGAATTTCGCCATCGGCATGCGCGCCAATCCGGCGGGAAAGGCGATGAACGTCCGCACCACCGGCAACAGCCGGCCGATGAAAACCGTGATCGCGCCGTAACGGGCAAAGAAATGCTCGGCGCGATCGAGCTCGGCAGTGCTGATCAGGACATAGCGGCCCCAGCGTTCGAATGCCGGGCGGCCGCCCTTGGCCGCTACGTAATAGGCGACGGTTGAACCGACATTGCAGCCGAGCGCGCCCGCGGTTGCGGCGCCGAGCAGGCTGAGCTGTCCGATGGAGACGAGATAGCCGGCGAACGGCATGATGATTTCCGACGGCAGCGGAATGCAGGCGGACTCGATCGCCATGAGAACGACGATGCCGAAATAGCCGGCGGCGGAAATCACGGCGACGATCCAGGCCGCGAGCGCCGAAATGACCTGATCGAGCATTATCGCTGATTGCGAAACGTAAAGTTCAGCGCCGCTTGCGCGCGCGGCGGCCTTCGAGCATGACGACTTTCCGGCGCGGAAATTCGTCCGGCAGTTTCTTTGGCACCTTCTCGGCGATGCCGAACAGCCGCTCGCGGCGGTCCATCTCCTTCCAGACGTCCTCTGGTTTGATGCCGGAGGAGATCCACAGCACGACGAGATTGTAGATGAGATCGGCGCTTTCTTTGATGACGGATTCGCGATCGCCATGCATGGTGTCGATCACGACCTCGACCGCTTCCTCGGCGAGCTTCTTCGCCATTTTGCTGCGGCTCGAGCGCAATAGCCGCGCCGTCCGCGAGGTGGTCGGATCGTCGTTCCGGCAGGCATAGGCGGCCTGGTAGAGGCGGGCAATCGAATCAGTCATGGCACATCAGAATAACGCGATCTGGGTGAGATTGTGTTAATTCGCTGTTGTTACAACTTTATTTACGACAGCGATCAAGCCAAAAAAGCCTTAAAAAATCGATCCTTCTGTCCGGTACCGAACTGGATTGCCTCAATCTTCCAAGGCCAACAACCCGGCATTGCCGCCGGCCGCTGCCGTGTTGATGGTCATAACTTGCTCGGCCGCGAAGCGCCGCAAATAGTCCGGTCCTCCCGCCTTGGGTCCGGTCCCTGAAAGCTCCGTGCCGCCGAACGGCTGCACGCCGACCACGGCGCCGATCATATTGCGATTGACGTAGACATTGCCGTGCGGAAGCCGACCGACGATCCGCGCGAAGCGAAAATCGATGCGCGACTGGATGCCAAGTGTCAGCGCAGTGGCATTTGCCGCGATCTCGTCCAACAAGGTGTCGAGCCGGTCCGGATGCCAGCGCACCACGTGCAGAACCGGCCCAAAAATTTCGCGGTCGAGCGCGCTGGCGCGATCGAGCTCGACGATTGCGGGCGCAACGTACGTACCTCGCGCCGGTAGCGCGCCGTGCCGGTCCCAGCGAAAGCGCAGGCGTCCGGCGCGCTCCTGCTCGGCGAGCCAATCGTCCAGCTTGGTTTTGGCCTCGGCATCGATCACCGGCCCAATATTTGTTCCGATCAATCGCGGATCGCCGACGCTCAACTCGCGCGCGGCGCCGGCGATCATTTCAAGGATCGGCTCTGCGATATCCTCCTGCAGGCAAAGGAGCCGCAACGCTGAACAACGCTGGCCGGCGGAACGGAACGCGGATGCCAGCACGTCGTCGCAGACCTGTTCAGGCAAGGCCGTGGCATCGACGATCATGGCATTGATGCCGCCGGTCTCGGCGATCAGCGGCACGATCGGGCCGTTTTTCGCCGCGAGTGCGCGATTGATGGCGCGTCCGGTCTCGGTCGAGCCCGTGAAGACGACGCCGGCGATCTGTCGATGCGCGACGAGATGCGCGCCGGTCGCACCGTCGCCGGGAACGAGATGGAGCACGCTTTTGGGCACTCCGGCCGCGTGCAGAAGCGCAACTGCAAGTGCGGCAACCAGCGGGGTTTGCTCGGCCGGTTTGGCGACGACGGTGTTGCCGGCAAGAAGCGCCGCCGCGATCTGGCCGACAAAGATCGCCAGCGGAAAATTCCATGGCGAAATGCAAACGAATACCCCGCGGCCGCGGTAGCGCAGCTCATTGCTTTCGCCGGTCGGCCCTGGCATCGCCCGCGGCACAAGCGTTGTGCGCGCCTGCGCTGCATAGTAACGGCAATAATCAACCGCCTCGCGCAATTCGGCGAGCGCGTCGTCGAGCGTTTTGCCGGCCTCGTTTTGCAGCAAAGCGAGCAGCCGGCCGCGATCGGATTGCAGCCGGTCGGCCGCGCGTTCGAGCGCCGCGGCGCGTTGCTCGA
>JBPYFG010000374.1:0-2701 GCA_051986365.1 Xanthobacteraceae bacterium | reverse complement strand
GGAGAAATCGCGGGCGTGCGCGTGATGACCTTCTTCGGCATTGCCGGCGCGCTCGCCGGCGCGACCATCCTGGTCGATATTTTGATGCAAGCGGCGACGCTGCTTCTATTCACCTTCGTCGGCATCGGCGTCCTTGCCACCGTAGTCGCCGATCGGGCGCTGATCGGCTCGCTGGTGGCGGGCGTCGCAATCTTAGGCTTGGGACTTGCCGGATTCTTTGCCGCGCAGCGCTTCGGCGGCGCCAAGCTGTTCGATCGCTTATTGATGGCGCTTGCAATAAAGCTCGGCTGGTCCTCGCTCGCAAATCAGGCGAGCCTGCACGACAATCTCGCGGGCATCTATGCCGACCTGCCGCGGCTCGCCGCCGCCACATTGGTTCATCTCTGCGTCTGGTTCGTCGGCGTTCTCGAAGTGCTGGTGGCGCTGCGGCTGATGGGATTTCCAGTTTCGTACGGCGAGGCGGTGGCGATCGAGAGCGTCGGCCAGGCCGTGCGCGCCGCTGGATTCCTGATGCCGGGCGCGCTCGGCATTCAGGAAGCAGGCTTCATCGCGGTCTGCGCGGTTTATGGAATTCCGGCGCCAGCGGCGCTGGCGCTGTCACTGGTCAAACGCGTGCCGGACATCGCGCTCGGTCTGCCGTTTTTGTTCGTCTGGCACGCCCACGAAGCGAGAGCGCTGATGCGACGACGGCCGGCGCGATCATAGCGAAACGTCTTTTGGCGACCGCGCACCCGGCAGCGACTTCACGCCGCCGCCGACGTGCCCCACAATGCCTGGGTCGCAATCCGTGCGCCTTCGACCAGGGATTTCAGCTTCGCCCACATGATCGTCGGATGAACGCGACGCGCGAACGGGCTCTGCGCGAAGCCGCAATCGGTGCCGCCCATGACGTGTTCGCGGCCGACGATCTTCGCCAGCCGGGCGATGCGCTCGGCAACGAGTTCCGGGTGCTCGACGATGTTGGTGGCATGGCTGATTACGCCGGGAATCAAAATCTTGCCGGGCGCAAGCTTCACGGTTTCCCACACACGCCACTCGTGGGCGTGGCGGGGATTCGCAGCCTCGAACGAATAATGGCCGGTGCGCACCTGCAGCAACAATCCAATAATCTCCTTGAGCGGCACATCGAACGCATGCGGGCCGTTCCAGCTGCCCCAGCAGATGTGATAGCGCGAGCGCTCCTCGGGGATGTCGCGTAACGCGTGATTGAGCGCATCGACGCGCATCTGCGCCCAGCGCAAATAGTCGGCATTCGACATCGGCGGCACCATCCGCTCATGCATATAGGGCAGAAAGGCATCGTCGATCTGCACATAAAGCCCGGCCTCGGCGATCGCCTTGTATTCATGGTGCAGCGCTTCGGCGAGTGCGAACAGATAGCTCTCTTCGTCCTTGTAGTACTCGACCTTTGCGCCCGGGAGCGCACTCGCCGGCGCCACCACCGGCAGGAATCCGGCTAGTGCGGGGTGCTGCCGCTTAGCTTCGGCGAGGCCGGCAATGATGTTTTTGATATCGCGGCCGACCTGGTTGTGACCGCAATAGGCGATCTCGCCTTTGACGACGACGCGATTGCCAAGCCGTTTGCCTAAACCGGTGATGGCATCGTGCTCGGCATAAAATTCGGGGAAGGCGGCGCGATCCTGCCCGCCAGACATGGACGCCATCGGATCCCGGAGTTCCTCCGGTGTGGCCGGCCGGACGGCAATGCCTTTGAGTCGTCTGAAAATATAGAACGCCCAATTGAGCCCTTTGCTGAATTCGCCATCGCTGATGATGTCGATGCCGACCTCGGCCTGCTGGCGGACGACCTCGACGACAGATTGGGTGAGGCAGGCTTCGAAGGCGGCCTCGTCATAGGGCTTGCCGTCTTCGATGGATCGCCAGAACTCGATCAGTTTCGGCGGCCTGATCAAGCTGCCGACATGAGTGGTGAGGATGCGATCGGTGTTGTGCGGCACGAGAGTGTTCCTCCTCGTAGGGCGGATTAGCGAAGCGTAATCCGCCATCTGCGGCGGCAATCGGCGGGTCACGCCGCTTCGCGGCTAACCCGCCCTACACTAGGCAGGCGCGATCTCCTTGCTTTGGAAGTGCGGCATCACCTCGTGCGCGAACAATTTCATCGAGCGCTCGGCGTCCGCTTGGCCGATCATTCCAAAGTTCACCTGGAGCGAAGCGGATTCAAAACCGTCGACCTGAGCGTTGTAAGCGACGATAGTATTGCGGATGTCGTCAGGCGTGCCGATCCAAGCCGCGCCTTTGGCGACCTGGGAATCGAAGTTCTCCTTGGCGATGAATTCCATCATCTTCTGGTAATTCGGGTAATCCTTGGAAGCGACGCCCGACATCCATTCCGACGCCGCATCGACGATCGATTTTAGATAGATATTCAGCGGCTCACGCGCGATCGCCGCCGCCTGTTCGCGGCTCTGCGCGCAGAACATGTGGAAAGCCAGCATGACGCGGCCGCGGCCTGGATGGCCGGCCGCGCGCCAAGCCTCGCGATAGATTTTGATCAGCTCGGCCATTTGCGCGCCGGCGAGCGGGATGCCCATGAGATGGTGCCCGAGTCGGCCAGCGTTCTCGAATGACTCTTTGGTTGAAAGCGCGGCAATCCAGAACGGCGGTCGCGGTGTCTGGGTGGGCCGCGGCTGCGACGTCACTTTTTCAAAGCTGTGAAAGCGCCCGCGACAGGTCACGTTCT
>JBPYFG010000373.1:0-2849 GCA_051986365.1 Xanthobacteraceae bacterium | reverse complement strand
GCAAAGCCGCGCGCTATGGCGGCCGCCGATTGCGCTTGGCGCGCGACATCGAGTACCAGCACCACGGGCAGATCGAAATGCTCGGCGAGATCGGCAGTCGCGCCGCGCCGGCCGGCGCTTCCCGCCGCGCCGTCGAACAGGCCCATGACGCCTTCGACGACGAAAATATCCGCGCAGTCCACAGCGCGTGTCGCCAATATATCGAGCAGGGCTTGCGGCATGGCCCAGGAATCGAGATTGACCGCCGCGCTGCCGCTCGCCGCGGCGTGAAAAGCTGGGTCGATATAGTCGGGACCCGCTTTCGCGGCGCTGACTTTCAGGCCACGCCGCCGGAGCGCCGCCACGAGCGCGAGCGTTATCGTGGTCTTGCCGGCGCCGGATTGCGGGGCCGCGATGATCAGACCGCGCGCGGTCATTTCGGTTCCACTGCCGCGCTTGGCTCCGCGACCGCAAGTTCGTCGCGCAGCTTAACGATCTCGCCGATCACCACGATCGCCGGCGGATCGAGTTTCTGGGCGCGCACGTCGCTGGCAAGTTTTTCCAGCGTCGAGACGAGGACGCGTTGTTTCGGCGTCGATGCCGAGACGATGACCGCGGCCGGCGTGCCGGCGGCGATTCCCGCTTCGAGCATCGCCGCGATAATCCGCTCAAGATTGTGCATCACCATGTACAGCACGATCGGCTGTCGGGTGCGTGCCAGTGGCGCCCAGTCGAAATCTTCATCGGCGCCGTGGCCGGCGGCGAAAATAACGGCGCGATTGATACCGCGCAGCGTTGCCGGGATGCCCGCTGCGGCCAGCGCGGCGAGGCCGGCGGTCACCCCCGGAATGATGCGAAACGGTATGCCGGCCCGCGCCAGCGTCATTGCCTCTTCGCCACCACGCCCGAACACGAAGGGGTCGCCGCCCTTGAGCCGCAGCACGCGCTGGCGCGCGCGCGCCAACGCGACGAGGCGTTCGCTGATGTCGGCCTGCAGCGGCGACGGCTTACCGCCGCGTTTGCCGGCGAATTCGAGTCGCGCCTTCGGTCCGGCTAAGGCCAGTACGCGCTGATCGACCAAGGCGTCGTGGACGACGACGTCTGCCTGGGTGAGCCCGGCGAGTGCATCGAGCGTGAGCAGGCCCGGGTCGCCCGGTCCCGCGCCGGCGAGCCAGACATGTCCCGGCGCAAAAATCGGAATACCGGTCCGGCATGCTGCCAAAGCATCCCATGCGGTCATGATGAACTCACTGGCGTCGGCTGATAGTGACGGCTTTCGCTTGCAGGACTAAAGGAAGCGGCATGGCGAAAGTGGCGAAACGGCAACGGGCGTTGCGCCGCGGCTGGACCACCGGCACCTGCGCGGCCGCCGCGGCGAAGGCCGCCTTTGCCGCGCTTGTGACCGACGACTTTCCCGATCCGGTTGCGGTGACGCTGCCGCGCGGCGAACGGCCGAGCTTTGCGCTTGCCATGACGCGCATGGCTGGCAATGCCGCCACTGCCGGCGTCATCAAGGATGCCGGCGACGATCCCGACGTGACCCACGGCGCGCTGATTTGCGCCACAGTGCGGCTGGGCGCCGCCGGCAGTGGCGTGATTTTTCGCGCGGGTGAAGGCGTTGGCACGGTAACGCGCGCTGGCTTGCCTGTTGCGCCGGGCGAGCCTGCCATCAATCCGGTGCCGCGGCGCATGATTGCCGATGCGATCGCCGAGGTTGCGGTCGCCAGCGCTCGCGCGGCGGATGCCGAAGTCGAGATTTCGATTCCGGGCGGCGCGGCGCTGGCGGCGAAAACGCTCAACGCGCGGCTCGGCATCGTCGGCGGTCTGTCGATTCTCGGCACCACTGGCATTGTGGTGCCGTATTCCTGCTCGTCCTGGATTTACTCGATTCGCTCCGGCATCGATGTGGCGCGCGCCGCCGGTCTCGGGCACATCGTCGGTTCGACCGGCACGAATTCGGAAAGCGCGGCGCAGAAGCTCTATGGCCTGCCGGAAATCGCGCTGATCGATATGGGCGACTTCGTCGGCGGCATGCTCAAATATCTGCGACGGCATCCGGTGCCGCGCGTGAGCATCGCCGGCGGCGTCGCCAAAATGACCAAACTGGCGCAAGGGCTCACCGATCTCCACTCCAAACGCGGGGAGGTCGATCTGGCGACGCTGGCCGAGTTGGCGGCAGCGGCTGGCGCCGACGAACAGATCCGGCGTGACATTCTGGCGGCGAATTCGGCGGCTCAAGTTTTTGCAATCGCGCGCGCTGCCGGCATTGCGCTTGGCGATCAGGTTGCGCGGGCGGCGCAGAAAACCGCAGCGGATATTGTCGCGGGCACGGATATCGCTATCGAGGTCGTGCTGTTCGATCGTGAGCAGAATCTGGTTGGCCGCGCGCCATTCAAGGTCTGATTTCTTTGCGCTCATCTGCCGCCTCCGCGAAACCGCCGGCGGTAGTCAGGATCATACAGCGCGCTGTCGCGGAATTCGCGCGCGCCAAGCGCGCGGCCGACCAGGATCAGCGCGGTGCGCTCGATCCGTGCCTGGGCAACTGCTGCAGTGATGTCGGCCAGTGTGCCCGACACGACGCGCTGCGCCGGTGAACTCGCCTCGACGACGACCGCGGCGGGACAGTCCGCGCCATAGAACGGCGTGAGCTCTGCAACGATCTGCTCAATTGCATGAACGGCGAGGTGGATAACGAGCGTCGCGCCGGTTGCGGCAAAGGCCGCGAGCGTTTCGCGCTCCGGCATCCGCGAAGCGCGGCCGCCGACGCGCGTGAGCACGACGCTTTGCGCCACTTCCGGAACGGTGAGCTCGCATTGCAAAGCCGCCGCCGCCGCGGCGAAAGCCGGCACGCCTGGTGTGAGCGTGTAGGG
>JBPYFG010000372.1:0-7616 GCA_051986365.1 Xanthobacteraceae bacterium | reverse complement strand
GACGGTCGCGTCCGTGCGGCAGGCGATCGCCTGCAACGCTTGAGCGCGGCCGATCTCGCCCCCGTCGGCTGTCACGGCCGCATTGTTCGACATGTTCTGCGGCTTGAAGGGCCGGACCTTCAGGCCCCGCGAGGTGAAGGCGCGGGCGAGGCCCGCGACGATCAGGGACTTGCCGACATCGGAGCCCGTGCCCTGGATCATCAAGGCCTTGGCGCCGGCGCCCATTAGAACTCGATGCCTTCCTGCGCCTTCACGCCGGCGGCGAAATGGTGCTTCACCAAGGTCATCTCCGTAACGAGATCGGCGGCGGCGACGAGTTCAGGCTTGGCATTGCGGCCGGTGACCACGACATGCAAGCCGCGCGGCCGCGCCTTAAGCGCGGCGACGACAGCGGCAAGATCGAGATAATCGTAGCGCAACGCGATATTGAGCTCGTCGAGAATCAGCATGGCCAAATTTGGATCGGCCATCAGTTCGCGAGCTTTCGCCCAGGCACGTTCGGCGGCGGCGACATCACGGGCGCGATCTTGGGTTTCCCAAGTGAAGCCCTCGCCCATGGTGTGCCAAACGAGCTGATCGCCAAAACGCGCCAGCGCGTCGCGTTCGGCTGAATGCCAGGCGCCCTTGATGAATTGCACCACGCCGACGCGCTGACCGCGGCCGAGCATGCGCAGCGCCAATCCGAACGCCGCGGTCGATTTGCCTTTGCCGGTGCCGGTATGGACGATCAGCAAGCCCTTTTCGATCGTTTTGGCGGCGACTTCGGCGTCCTGCACGGCCTTTCGCTTGGCCATTTTGGCGCGATGCCGCTCGGCTTCGGTCTGATCGATCGGTTGGTTCATCGCATTATCCAGCGCTGTTACGGCGCTCCCTTCAACGCGAGCGGCAGCCCGGCGACCACGAGCACGACGCGATCGGCGCGCGCGGCAATCCGCTGGTTAAGCAGTCCCTGCATGTCGCGAAAATGCCGGCCCAACGGATGGTCGGGCACGATGCCATAACCGACTTCATTGGCCACCATGACGACCGGCGCGGCGGCGGCAGAAAGCGCAGCATCGAGGCGCTCGATCTCCGCCTCGATCTTCGCGCCGGCGAGCATCAGATTGGAAAGCCACAGCGTCAGGCAATCGACCAATACCGGTGCGGCCTTGGCCGCTTGCAGCGAACCGGCAAGATCGTGCGGCGCTTCGATGGTACGCCATGACGCGCCGCGGCGGGCACGGTGGCAAGCAATCCGTTCGGCCATTTCCGCATCGCCCGGCTCCGCAGTGGCGACATAGGTCCACGGCGCTTGCCACGGTGGCGGCAGCGCTGAGATCAGGTTCTCCGCGTAGCGGCTCTTGCCGGAGCGGGCGCCGCCGAGGACCAGAGAAAGTTTTGCTACGCTGCCCAATGGAACACTCGCCGGAACACCTGCCCGGAACATCGCCTGGCCAGATTGACAGGCCCACGCATCGAAATCTATCACTAGGGCATCGATGGTCCCTCGACGAGGGTGAATAGGGAATGTGGTGCGGTCGCGCATCCGCGCAACCAAATCCGCAGCTGCCCCCGCAACTGTGAGCGGGAAGTTTCGTCCGGTTAAGCCACTGGCGCAACGTCTGCGCCGGGAAGGCAGGACGGAGCAACGATCCGCGAGCCAGGAGACCTGCCATCGTCCGTGTCGACGCGACAAACACGGGCCGGGGTGTGCCTGTGGATGATCTGAAAGACGATTTTAAGTCTTTTGGTCCTCGCTCGCGCCGACGGCAGGTTATGCGAGGACCTTCGTGCTCAGCCATCTGACTTCGGCACTTGACGACGCTTCGCCCCATCAAGGGCGCAAGATCGCCGCCATCTATCTCTTGCTGTTTGCCTTCAACGCGGCAGTCTGGTTCTGGGCCTTTGTCACGCTCTCGGCCCATCCGACGCTTCTCGGCACCGCGCTCCTTGCCTATGTGCTTGGGCTCCGTCATGCCGTCGATGCCGACCACATCGCGGCAATCGACAATGTCGTGCGCAAGCTGATGCAGGAAGGCAAACGGCCGATCGCGGCTGGATTGTTTTTCTCGTTCGGCCATTCGCTGGTGGTCACGATCGCGGTCGCGGTGATTGTCGGCACGGCCTTCGCGCTCCAAGGCAAGCTTCATCCTTTCAAGGTGATCGGCAGCGTGATCGGCACCGGCACATCGGCATTCTTTCTGCTGACCATCGCCTGCATCAATCTATTCATTTTGAGCGGCGTGTGGCGCAGTTTTCAGCGCGCGCGCCGCGGCGAAGCGGTTGCCGATCACGAGCTCGATCATCTGCTCTCCGGCCGCGGGTTGTTGGCGCGCATGTTCCGGCCGCTGTTCCGAATGGTGACGCGAAGCTGGCAGATGTTTCCGCTCGGCTTTTTATTCGGTCTCGGTTTCGACACCGCAACCGAGATCACGCTGTTCACGGTTGCGGGCAGTCAGGCTTCGGACGGGATGAGCTTTTCGACGGTGATGATTTTCCCGGCGCTGTTCGCGGCTGGCATGACACTCGTTGACACCAGCGACAGCGTGCTGATGGTTGGCGCCTATGGCTGGGCGTTTCTCAATCCGATCCGCAAAATTTGGTACAATCTGACCATCACCGCGATTTCCGGCGTGGTCGCGATGCTAATCGGCGGCATCGAGGCGCTGGGCCTGGTCGCCGACAAGCTCGAACTCGACGGCGTGTTCTGGGATTTGATCGGCAAGCTCAATAGCGGGCTCGCCGGTTTCGGCTATTTCGTGGTCGGCATTTTCATCGCCAGCTGGATCTTGTCCTATCTGATCTACCGCTGGGGCGGATTCGGCCGCGTCGTCGTCGAGCGCACGTGAGGCAGGCCGATGTCCGCAACGATAGCGCCGCTGATTTACGTTTGCGTCACCTGCCGGCGCGCCGGCGAGCCTGACGCCGAACCGCGTCCCGGCGCGCTGCTTGCCGGTGCAACTGAACAAGCCGCAGCCGGCACCGCCGTCGAGGTGCGGCGGCTGCGCTGCCTTGCCAATTGCGCGCGCGGTCCGAGCGCCGCGATGCGCTGCAACGGCTCGTGGACCTACGTGTTCGGCGGGCTCGACCCCGCCGATGCCGACGCGCTGGTCGCCGGCGCGCAGCTCCTTACCGGCGCGAGCGACGGCATTCTGCCGTGGCGCGGCCGGCCGGAAATTCTCAAGCGGACTTTGATCGCGCGTGTCCCCCCGTTCGATTTCGTGGAGAGCGATCCATGAATAACGCCCTCGCCGCGCGGCTCGCGCGCGTCCCCTGCACTATCGTTACCGGCTTTCTTGGCGCCGGCAAAACCACACTGATCCGTCATGTTTTGGCCAATGCCCAAGGCCGGCGGCTCGCGGTCATTGTCAATGAATTCGGCGATGTCGGCATCGACGGCGAAATCCTGAAGGGTTGCGGCGACACCGCCTGCCCCGAAGACAATATCGTCGAACTCGCCAATGGCTGCCTGTGTTGCACTGTCGCCGACGAGTTCGTGCCTGCGCTCGACGCAATTCTCGCCAAAGACGGCGTCGATCACATTGTGATCGAGACGTCGGGTCTGGCTTTGCCCAAACCGCTGGTGCAGGCCTTTCATTGGCCTGCGATCAAAAACCGCGTCACCGTGGATGGCGTGGTCGTCGTGGTCGACGGCGCCGCGCTCGCCGACGGGCGGGTCGCCGCCGATCTCGATGCGCTCAAGCGTCAGCGCGCCGCCGACAATGCGCTTATGCATGACGACCCGGTCGAGGAAGTGTTCGACGATCAGATCGCCTGCGCTGATCTCGTCGTGCTGAACAAGCGCGATCTCTTGGACGATGCCGGACTTGACCGGGCCCGCGCGGCGATTGCGAGCGCGCTGCCGCGCAATGTCAAAGTGCTCACCACCAGCGACGGCAGGGTCGATCAAAGACTGCTGCTTGGGCTCGGCATCGCAACCGAAAACGAGATTGCCAATCGCCCGACCCGGCACGATGCGGAAGCCGAGCACAATCACGACGATTTCGACAGCTTCGTCGTTCCGCTCGATGAGCTTGCCGATCCGGCAACGCTGGTCGCCCGTATTGCCTCGCTTGCCGAGCGGTTCGAGGTGTTACGCGTGAAGGGCTTTGCGGCAGTGGCCAACAAACCGTTGCGGCTTTTGGTGCAAGCGGTCGGCGCACGGGTGACGTGCCAATTCGACCGGCCGTGGGGCACTGCCGAGCACCGGCAAGGCCGCCTGGTCGTGATCGGATTAAAGGGCCTCGACCGCGCCGCGGTGACGGACGCGCTTCGCGCCTGAGCTTCTTGTGAGGTGAGCGATGCATCTGCTCACGACGAGCTCGACCGGCCTCGACGAAATTGTCGAAGCGGTCGACCTCGGCCAACCGCCCGGCGAGATCGCGATCCTGTCATTTGCCGACAGCGATCTTGCCGCACTCGCCGCCGCTTGGGAGGCGGAGCGCGCGGCGCTGCCGAGCCTGCGCTTGGCGCATTTGCGCGATTTGCGGCACCCGATGTCGGTCGATTTGTGGATCGACCGCGTCGGTGCCCATGCCAAGGTCATATTGGTTCGCCTTCTCGGCGGGTTGGACTGGTGGCGATACGGCGTCGACCGGCTTGCGGCGCTGGCGCGCGAGCGCGGCAGCGCGCTCGTGGTACTGCCGGGCGAAGACCGCGACGATCCGCGGCTCGATGCGGCCTCAACGCTGCCACAGGACGAGCTGCGCGCGCTGTTGCGATATTTCCGGGAAGGCGGCCCCGGCAACCTGCGCGCGCTGCTGCGCCGGCTGGCGCGTCATGCCGGATGCGCGCTGCAAGCGCACGACCCTGCAGCGGTGCCGCGACTTGCCGGCTATCTGCCTGGCGAAGGCGCCCTCGCGATCGAACGCCTGATCGACAAGCGCGCACCGGATCGCCCGGTTGTGCCGATTATTTTCTATCGCGCGATGCTATTAGCCGGCGACACCGCGCCGGTCGATGCGCTGTGCGCGGCATTGGCGGCGCTCGGGCTCACCGCCGCGCCGTTATTCGTCACATCTCTCAAAGATCGCGACGCGACAGCGTTTCTCCGCGGCGCTTTACGGCAACTCGGCCCGGCCGCGATCGTGACAATGACCGGTTTTGCCGCGAGCGGCGCCAGCGAAGCCACCGCACTCGACGGTCTCGATGTGCCCCTGTTCCAGATCGTCAGCGCCACCACCAGACGAACGGCTTGGCGCGATAGCGGGCGCGGTCTCGGCGCCGCGGACCTGGCGATGCACGTCGTGCTTCCCGAATTGGACGGCCGGGTGCTCACCGGGGTCGTGGCGTTTAAAGATGCGCTGGCGCGTTCCCAAGAACTCGCGTTCACCGCGCTTGCCAGTCGTGTCGAGCCCGATCGCATGGCGATCGCCGCGGATCGCATCGCCGCATGGGTGCGGCTGGCGCGGCTGCCGCGCCGAAACCGCCGGGTCGCGATCCTGATGCCGGATTATCCGGGCGCGAAAGATCGCGCCGGCTATGCAGTCGGCCTCGACGTGCCCGCAAGCGTGCTTGCAGCGATCCATGATCTGCGGGAGGCCGGCTACAGCGCCGGTGACACGCCGGATACATCGCGCCTTTTGCTCGACGGCCTCGCGCGCGGCACTGATGATGCGATCTTGCCGCTCGAAGATTATGAGCGTCTGCTCCAACGCGTGCCGCGGGCCGCCGCCGAAAAGCTTTATCAAGCTTGGGGCGAGCCGGCCCTCGATCCCGATCTGCGCCACGGTGCGTTTCGCTTCCGTGTGCAAAAATTCGGCAATGTCATTGTAGCGCTGCCGCCCGATCGCGGCCGAAGCACGGATCGCCGCGCCGATTATCACGATCCGCATTTGCCGCCGCGTCATGCACTGGTCGCGTTCGGTTTATGGCTGCAAGATCTGGCCGGCATCGATGCCCTCGTGCATATGGGCGCGCATGGCACGCTGGAATGGCTGCCCGGCAAGGCGGCGGCGCTGACGGCTGCCTGTTTCCCGGAAATTGTGACCGGAGCGCTGCCGGTGATTTATCCGTTCATTGTCAGCAATCCAGGCGAGGCGGCGCAGGCCAAGCGCCGCATTGCCGGCGTGACTATCGGCCATTTGCCTCCGCCGGTGACCGCGGGCGGACCGAGTGGCGACGCGCATGCGCTCGAACTCTTGCTCGACGAATATGCGCAAGCCGAGGGACTCGATCGCCGGCGCCGCGAGCGGCTCGCCGCTTTAATCATCGAAACCGCCCGGCGTGCCGGCCTCGCCCGCGAGGCCGGCGTCGACGCTACTGCGCCCGCGGATGAAGCGCTCAAGCGCATCGACGCCTGGCTCTGCGACCTCAAGGACCTCGCCATCAAAGACGGTCAGCACATTTTCGGTCGGGCGCCCGCAGGCGCGGATGATCCGGCGTGGCGCGACAGCGCCGAAACGGAACGCGCGGCGCTGATCGCTGCGCTCGATGGCCGGCGCATCACGGCCGGGCCGGCAGGCTCGCCGGCGCGCGGCCGCCGGGACGTGCTGCCCACCGGGCGCAATCTGTTTACGGCGGATCCGCGGACGCTGCCGACGCCCACCGCAATGGAAATCGGCGGCGCTGCCGCGACCGAAGTCGTGCGCGCATATCTGCAGAACCACGGCGAGCCGCCGCAGGCCGTGGTGATCGATTTATGGGGCAGCGCGACGCTGCGCACCGGCGGCGAAGAAATCGCGCAAGGATTTGCGCTCCTTGGCTGCCGGCCGGTCTGGGAACACGCGACCGGACGCGTGACCGGCGTCGAAGTGCTGCCGATCGCGGCGATCGGACGGGCTCGGGTCGACGTCACCTGGCGGATATCCGGTTTGTTCCGCGATTTATTCCCGGCGCAGGTCGCGCTGATCGACGCGGCGGTGCAGGCGGTTGCGGCGCGCGATGAAGACGATGACGATAATCCGCTCGCCGCAGCGCGGCGCGCCGCCAACGGCATGCGCGCAGCCCGCCTCGATCGGATTTTCGGCAGCGCGCCCGGCACCTACGGCGCCGGCGTCGAAGACATGCTCGGCCGTGACCTCGGCAGCAGCGAGTTCGCCGCCGCCTATCTCGGCGCGGCATCGCATGTCTATTGCGGCGCCGAGGGCGAAGCCGGCGCGGCGCTTGGCGCCTTCGCCGCGCGCGTCGCCGGTGCTGATATGCTGATTCATATCAGCGACGATCCCGCGCGCGATCTGCTCGAAGGCGCCGAAGACGTGGCCTTCATCGGCGGTTTTGCCGCGGCCGCCAAAACGCTTGGGCGCGCCGCCGATCTGGTCATGCTCGACATGACCGACCCACAACGCCCGCGGGCGCGGCCGCTGTCGGCCGCGCTGTCGCGCATCGTCCGCGCACGCGCCGTCAATCCCCGCTTTATTGCGGGGCAGATGCGCCACGGCCCGCGCGGCGCCGCCGAGTTCGCCGAGACGGTCGATCGGCTCTTCAATTTCGCCGAAACCACCGATGCGGTGGCTGGCGAACTGTTCGAGCTCCTGCACGCCGCCTATGTCGAGGATCCGGCCGTGCGGGATTTTCTGCTGCGCGAGAATCCGGCAGCCGCGGCGAGTATCGCGCATCGTCTCGAGGCGGCGCTGCAGCGCGGCTTTTGGCATCCGCGGCGCAACGATGTCGGCGCTTCCTTGGCGGCGTTGCGCGCG
>JBPYFG010000371.1:0-6932 GCA_051986365.1 Xanthobacteraceae bacterium | reverse complement strand
TCCAACCACTGTGGTGAGGGTGTGAGTGCCATGTGCCTTTCCCGCCTTTCCCCAAAAGATGCCCTCAGTGCGCCGATGGCACACGGGCCGACGTTTGAGCGGTCGCAAAAAATATGCCAGTTAGTCGGCCGTAACCTGACCGGATTTCGCCATCTCATGGCAGCAAATCGGGCGGTCGCTGACTAGAAACTTCGCAGCATGAACATAAAATGGGCAGACGCGTTCGGGAGAGTGGGGTGCTAAGTCGGCCATTGGCGGTGGCGCTGGCCTGCCTCGGCTGCGCGGTTTTCTGGACGGGCGAGGGGCCTAACGTGGCACACGCAACCGAAAGCGCTCTCACCTGCAGCAATCCGTCCAGCGGCACCCAATGGCAGATCCGCATCGATTACGCGCGCAGCACGGTGGACTCCTATCCGGCAAGCATCACCGAGGCCAAAATTTCCTGGCGTGATGCCTCCGACGGCGGCAATTACACGCTTGATCGCAAATCCGGAGATCTCACCGTAGTGGTTGCGTCGAGCACCGGCGGCTATTTCATCTATGATCATTGCAAGCTGGACAATTAGGGCCGCGTCAGCGGTGTCAGCGCCGGCGATCACCATTATCGGCGTCTCAACTTTTGGTGCGTTGCCGTCGCGCCCTTGGAGCGGCGGTCATGCCTGAAGTAATGCCTGCGATCAAAGCGAGCGTGGGCTTTGCCTCCGAGACCGGACCGCGCGAACGCAACGAGGATTTCGCCGGCGCCATTTTCGGCATGGAATTGCCCAAGCCTCGCCGCGACATCATCGCCGCGATTGCCGACGGCATCGGCGGCTCCAAGGGCGGCCGCGTGGCGGCGGAAACGGCGGTGCGCGGATTTCTCGATGGTTTTTGCGACCTGCCCGAAACTATGGAAGTCGGACGCGCCGGGGCCACAGTCCTCAATGCGCTCAATAGTTGGATCTTTTCGCAAGGCCGCCGTGACAACAAGCTGAGCGGGATGGGCTGCACTTTCACAGCGGTGGTGCTGCGCGGCCGCATCGCGCATATCCTGCATGTCGGCGATACGCGCGCTTATCGCTTGCGCGGCGATCGATTCACATGCCTGACCACCGATCACGTGCGCGAGGACGCAAGCGGCCGATCCAATATCCTTAATCGCGCACTCGGCGTGGAAACCGAATTGCGGCTCGACTATGCGGCCCAGCCGGTCGCGCTGCATGACCGATTTCTGCTCTGCAGCGACGGCGTGCACGGCGTTCTGAGCGCCGAAACCATGGCCGACATTCTACGCGATCGGTCTGCATCCGATGATTCCGCCCGCGCGCTGGTCACCGCCGCGCTGCAATCCGGCAGCACCGACAATTGCACCGCGCTCGTTCTCGACATCGTCGAGCTGCCTTCTGCGGATTCGGCGACGGTCGGCGCCGACATCATGCAATTGCCACTGATCCCAGTGCCGATCGACGGCCAGACCGTGGACGGCTTCGTCCTCAAAGTGTTGATCTCGGACGGGCGCTACACGCGCTTATTCGGCGCAATGGATGAAGTCGAGGGCGGCGAGGTGGCGCTGAAATTTCCAAAGCCCCAAGTCGCCGCCGCGGCGACCTATCACGCTGCATTCGTGCGCGAAGCTTGGGTGGGCGCGCGCGTCAACAGTCCGTGGATCGGCCGGATTATCGAACTGCCGCCGGGTCGGCAGACCTGCCTTTACACGGTGATGCCGCTCTACCAAGGCGAACTCTTGTCCACACGACTAGCGCGACGGCCGCTGGTTGGGCTCGAGGAGGGCCGCAATATCGCGATCAAACTCGCTCGCGGCGTCGCGGCGCTGCACCGCGCCGGCATCATCCATCGCGACGTCAAGCCGGACAACATCATCCTGGAACGCGAAGGCTCGCTCAAGCTGATTGACCTTGGCGTGGTGCGTGTGCCGGGTCTGGAGGATTTCCCGCCGGAGGATATTCCCGGCACGATGGCCTATATGGCGCCGGAAATGCTTGCCGGTGAGCCGGGCAACGAGGCGACCGATATTTATGCGCTCGGCGTCACCATGTTTCGCGCGTTCACCGGCGAATTCCCCTATGGCAACCTCGACGCGGTAAGCGGTTCTCGCCGCAGCCGTCCGACTCCGCTCGCCGAGCTTCGGCCGGATTTGCCGGCTTGGCTGCAGGCCGCGCTTGGGCGGGCCATCGCAACCGACCCGGCGGATCGTTTTCGCGATGTGATGGAATTTGCCCTCGAGATGGAGGCGGGACCCTCGCGCGCACCAGCGGCTGTGCGACGGCCGCAGACATTGTACGAGCGTTCGCCGTTGCGCTTTTGGCAGGGCGTTGCCGCACTGCTGGCGCTGGCACTGCTCCTGTCGCTGTGGTGGCGCTAGGCACATGGCAAAACTGCGGAGAGCAACATGAAACGGGTCGCAGTCTTTGCGTTCGTGTTGATAGCACTCGCGACCGAACCCCTGTTGGCGCAGGACTATCCAACACGCCCGATCCGCATCCTTTCGCCTTATTCACCCGGCGGCATTTCGGACATTGCCGCACGCATTGTCGCCGGCAAATTGACCGAGGCGTGGGGTCAGCAAGTCATTGTTGAGAACCGACCCGGCGGCAATGGCTTCATCGCGGTGACTGACGTCGCCCGGGCGGCGCCGGACGGCTACACGTTGGTCATGGTCACCGCCGGCGACGTCACCATCAATCCTTCGCTGTTCAAGAGTGTGCCCTACGACGTCGACCGCGATCTGGCGCCGGTCTCCGCCGTGAGTGACGCACCGCTGGTGCTCGCAGCCAATGCCGAGACACCGTACAAGACGCTGGCCGATGTCATCGCCGCCGCCAAAGCGCAGCCCGGCATGCTCAATATGGGCACGCCGGGATACGGCAGTATCAATCATCTGATGCTCGAATCGATATCGCTCAACACCGGCGCCAAATTCACTCACGTGCCCTATAAAGGTGGCGCGCCGGCGGTCCAGGCTCTGGTGGCCGGCGACATTCCGCTCGCCATCATTGCAAGTTCGACCGCGGCCCCGCACGTGGCAAGCGGCAAAATTCGCATCTTGGGCATAAGCACCGGCGAACGTTCGCCGCTCAATCCGGAATGGCCGCCGCTGGCGCAAGAGGGCGCGGGGGATATTAATGTCTCGAACTGGACCGCCCTGGTGACGCCGAAAGCGACGCCGCAGCCGATCATCGAAAAGCTCTCCGCAAAGGTGGTGGAAATCCTCAACATGCCGGACGTCAAAGCACGGTTCGCCGCCGGCGGCGTGTCAACCATTCCCTCGACGCCGGCCGAACTCGCCGCCAGGATCAAACGCGAACTGGCGACCTACCGCGCCGTTATCGAAAAAGCGAATGTGCACGTCGACTGAGCAAAAGTCGCGGGATTCATGGTGGCATGTTCAAGCGAATCCTGATTGCCAATCGCGGCGAGATCGCCTGCCGCATCATCAAAACCGCCCGGCGCATGGGGATCGCGACCGTTGCGGTCTATTCGGATGCCGATCGCGACGCGCTGCACGTCGAAATGGCGGATGAAGCAATCGCAATTGGGCCGCCGCCTGCCGCGCAGAGTTATCTCGACATTGATAAGATTATCGCCGCCTGCCGGCAGAGCGGAGCCGAGGCAGTGCACCCTGGCTATGGATTCCTCTCCGAGCGGGCGGCATTCGCCGCAGCACTAGCCAAATCCGGCATCGTCTTTATCGGCCCGAATGCCAAAGCGATTGCGGCGATGGGCGACAAGATTGAGTCAAAAAAAGCTGCGGCGCGCGCCAGAGTCTCGACCGTCCCCGGCCATCTCGGCGTGATCGAAGACGACAAGCAGGCCGTCGCCATCGCCCTGCAGATTGGCTTTCCGGTGATGATCAAGGCTACGGCCGGAGGCGGCGGCAAGGGCATGCGTATCGCCTTCAACAAAGCGGAGGTCGCGGAGAATTTCGCCCGAGCGCGCTCCGAAGCGAAATCGAGTTTCGGCGACGATCGCGTATTTCTGGAGAAATTCATCACCGATCCGCGACATGTCGAAATCCAGGTGCTCGGCGATAAGCACAGCAACGTGATCTATCTCGGCGAACGCGAATGCTCGATCCAGCGCCGCAACCAGAAAGTCATCGAGGAGGCGCCGAGCCCGCTATTGGACGAGAAGACGCGCAAGCAGATGGGCGAACAGGCTGTCGCGCTGGCCAAAGCCGTGGGTTACGACTCGGCCGGCACGGTCGAATTTGTGGCCGGGCAGGATCGCAGCTTTTACTTCCTGGAGATGAACACGCGATTGCAGGTCGAACATCCGGTGACCGAACTTGTCACCGGTATCGATCTCGTCGAACAAATGATCCGCGTCGCCGCCGACGAACCGCTCAAGCTCAAACAGGGCGATATGAAATTGTCAGGCTGGGCGGTGGAGTCTCGGATCTATGCCGAGGACCCCTATCGCAATTTCGCGCCGTCGGTTGGCCGGCTGGTGCGCTACCGTCCGCCTGCCGAGGAGGTTCGCGACGGCATCACGATACGCAACGACACCGGTGTAACCGAGGGCGGCGAGATTTCGCTCTACTACGATCCGATGATCGCCAAGCTCGTCACCCACGCCCCGACACGGCTGGAGGCGATCGACACACAGGCGGAGGCGCTTGACGGTTTCACCATCGAGGGTATCCGCCACAACATCCCGTTCCTTGCCGCGATCATGCAGCATCCGCGCTGGCGTGCCGGCAAGCTGAGCACGGCTTTCATCGCCGAGGAATATCCTCGCGGTTTTGAACGCACACCGCCGGCAGGTGAGGTCGCGCATGCCATCGCCGCAGTCGCGGCTGCGATCGATCATGTGCTCGGCGAGCGCAAACGGAAAATATCAGGGCAGCTGAACAAGTCAGTGACGCGCGAGCGGCGCCGCGCGATTTGGCTCGGCCCTGATGAAATCCACGCCGACGTCGAGCACCACGCCGACGCGATCGTGGTCACTTTTGCGGATGGCGCCCGGCACATTCTCGCGTCGGACTGGGTGCCCGGCATGCCGGTCTGGTCCGGCAGCATGGACGATCGGCGCGTCGCCATGCATGTCCGCATGATCCCCAATGGCTTTGAGCTCGCCCACCGGGGCTTCGAAGTGAAGACGTTCGTTTATACCGAACGCGAAGCGGCCTATGCCCGGCTGATGCCGCTGAAGAAGCTTTCCGGCAGCGAAAAGGCGGTGCGCAGCCCGATGCCAGGTCTTGTGGTCTCGCTCGCGGTGAGCGAAGGCCAGGAGGTCAAGACCGGCGAAACATTGGCCGTTATCGAGGCCATGAAGATGGAAAACGTCCTACGCGCTGAGCGCGACGGCGTGATCAAAAAAATCCGTGTAAAGCAGGGCGACAGCGTCGCGGTCGATGCCGTGGTGATGGAGTTTGCGTAAGCTCGGCAGCCAATGTGGCGGGAACGGGAGCATGCATGCCTTAGCCCTCTTCTCACCAACCGGCCGGATGCGACCGCAGCCGTTCTTGGCGGCCATCGCCGCGGTTTATGTCGCTGGCGCGCTGTCGCACTGGCTCACAGTACCGGAGGTGATCGCGCGCGTCGGATTGTGGGCCTTCGCCGCCGTGCAGGCAGCGCTGATTTGGCTATGGTTCGTCTTTCATGCCAAGCGTCTCCACGATGCCGGCCGCGGCGAGGGCCTGGCGATCGCTGTTGCGCTCCTTTACGTGCTTTCGCTGGTTCTGCTGTTGCTCCTAGCGACGAATTTTTTTGCCGGTTTGGAACCTGGCTCATTGGGCAATAGTAGCGCGACCAGCGCGCTTGAGCTCGTTTTATTGCTCTACATCGTGATGGCGCTCACGGGTCCGCTGCAATATGACCTGACTTGGATCGTGGTTGTCATTCTGACCCTGTTTGCTTTTGTGCCGGTGCTTATCGCTTTGTTCTTCACGTTGTGGACCGCGACGCGAACAAGCGCGGCGCAGCCGTGATCGGACCGCGCTAAGATCAGTCTCAATGCTGCACTTCGCCTATGGCTCGAACATGCATCGCGCGGTGATGCGCAAGTACGCGCCGAATGCTATCGCGCTTGGCGTTGCCTGCCTGATAGACCACCGCTTCATCATTACGAGCGACGGCTATGCCTCGGTTGCACCGCATCCCCGCGCCTGCGTGCATGGGCGCCTTTGGCGTCTCACGGCGCGCGATCGCGTCACACTCGACCGCTGGGAGAATATAGCGGCCGGACTTTATCGGGCGGAAATGCTGCCGGTCATTGCTGCCAGCAAGCGGCGGCGCGCTCTCGTCTATGTCGCACGAGCGCGCCCGCGCGGCGTGCCGCGGCCGGGCTACATGGAAATTGTGATAGCGGCCGCGCGCGAATGCGGCTTGCCGGCGGACTATATCGCTTCCCTGCGGTGCTGGCTGCCCAAGCGGGCGCTCGACGCCGGCCATCGCAGCCTTGGAGAATTCGCGTGACGGTACACACGCATGTTGTCATCCGCGGCCGCGTGCAAGGCGTTGGCTATCGCGTTTGGACTGAGGTCACCGCGCTCGAACGCGGCCTTGAAGGCTGGGTGCGCAATCGCCGCGACGGTTCGGTCGAGGCGCTGTTTGGCGGACCGGGCAATGACGTTGCCGCGATGATTGCGGACTGCCGTCGGGGCCCGCCCGGCGCCTGGATCGAGACAATCGATCAGCGCGAGGCGACGCCCGAGGAAATCGCGTTGCGCCGCGGCGACGAGTTGTTCTCGGTGCTCCGGACCGTCTGACCCTCCGCCACGGCGCCAAATAGCGGCATGAATTCCGCGCGGAGCGCAGTATCCACGTCTGAAAGTGAAGCCGCGCGGCCGAGCTCCGCGAGCGAGGTGACGCCATGGCAAGTGTCGGCCACGCCGCACGGCACGATGCCGGCGAAGTGCGACAGATCGGGCGCAACATTGAGCGCAAAACCGTGCAACGTCACCCAGCGCTGTACGCGCACACCGATAGCGG
>JBPYFG010000370.1:0-4605 GCA_051986365.1 Xanthobacteraceae bacterium | reverse complement strand
AGGATGCCGCCATTGAGCGCCCCGGGCCAACCGCCTTTGCCGTGCAGATAGACAACGCCCAACCCACGCAGATCGGCCGCCGGCTCGGCGGCGGAAAATTCAGCCGCGAACAGAAATGCGAATGCCGCGGCGGCAGCGGCGATAGCGGAAAAAAATATACGGTGCCGCTTCATGTGCTTAAATTCATCCTTGGCCGAACGATGCGGACCGACCGCGGTGATTGCGCGACAAATTTTACGCCTTGGCGAGCCCGACTTTGACGCGAGTCAACATGGCCTCGATCGCCGCCTTCGCCGCGGTGAGCTTCTGCAGGTCGCGCGAGCGTACCACCACATTCGTGTTCGCCCGATTTTTTTCATCGACGAACGGATACGAGCCGATCACCACATCCGCATGTGTCTTCGCAATCGCGCCGAGCTCGGTGCCAATGTCGCCCTCGCGGCAATCGGCGCGGATCGATTCCGACAGCATCTTTGCTCCGATCTCGAGCTGCGGCGCGACATAATCGAGCATCGCCTGCATGACGCTCGGGATTCCGGCCATCACGATCACATTACCGATCCAAAACCCCGGAGCCGCCGAAATCTTGTTCAAGACCAGCGCGGCGCCCTTGGGCACGCGTGTCATGCGCATGCGAGCCTCGTTCATCTCGCCGCCGGTCTGCGCCAGACGCGCGCGCATGATTTCGACAGCCCGCGGGTGATGTTCCAACGCGACCCCGAACGCTTTGGCGACACATTCCGCGGTGATGTCGTCATGGGTCGGGCCGATTCCGCCGGTCGTGAACAAATAGGTGTAGCGCGACCGCAAAGCGTTGACCGCAGCAACGATCTCCAGCTCCTCGTCGGGGACGATTCGGACTTCTTTCAGATCGATGCCGATCTCGGTCAAAAAGTCGGCGATGTAGCCGATATTCTTATCCTTGGTGCGGCCGGAAAGGATTTCGTCTCCGATCACCAGGACGGCGGCGGTGACAACGTTTTTCGACGCGCTACTGATTTGCGCGCTGCTCGCCATGCTGCCGGTCATGCCGTGATCTCCGTGCCGCCGCCTCCTCTAGCGCGACGCCGCGCACGGCTCAAGCGCAGGCGCGGATGAAAGGCTCGTGCTTGTTCAGGACCGGGGCGGCATGGCCTGGTAGTCGAGGATATCGCTCCGCTTCTGCAGATATTCGTCGCGGTCGATCTCGCCGCGGGCGTAGCGCCGGGCCAGCAATTCGAGGACGGTGCCTTCGCGCGGATTGCGAATCTCCAGAGCGCGTAGACGTTTTTGCCACCTGTGCCGCACATACCAGGCAGTGGCGGCGATGACGATGGCAACGATGAGGATAGGTTCGAGCATATGGTTGGTTTGGGGCGGCGCCCGTTCCCAGCCGTATAACGGGGCACTGCCTTTTCCGGTTCCTTGTTTGCGACGGCGATACGTCCGCCGCTGATGAATAGTCGACATCGGCCAGCATCTCGCCCGCGTGGCCGCCGCCCATACCGCGACCGCCCTGCGCTACTCGGAGCTAAAAGCCGAAATTCCTTCACCCGCTCCAAGGCTGAGGCAACTTGTTTACCTGCCGTTAACGCAGTGCGGGCCGAAGCGCCGCGGTTCGTGGCGGCCGTGATATCCATGCAAATTGCAAGTCATTGGCAAGCTTTTGCTCGCTATCCTGCCGCGGGCCGAGATATCCAAAGGTGGCAAGGTGTTGCCTGCGGCGCAGATACGGACCGCCGGGGAAACGAACCGGTCGCGCTGGAACCACGCGCGCATCCGTTTGCTCATCCCGATCGGCATCATGGTCGTCGTCGCGATCATCGGCATCGCCGTAGGCGTGCTGAGCTCGGCGCAGCGCGCCAACCGGATCTCGACCGAGAACGAAGAGCAAGCGATTGTTCGGTCGCTTGAGGAAAATGCCGAGCGCGCGCTGCGTCACCTCGAGAGCGTCGCGACGATGCCGCAAGCCACCACGAAAATTCGCGATAGCTATGACGCGGCCTGGATCGACCGGCGCGTTGGAGGGTGGCTCGAAACGTTCTACAACGCTGACATCGTCGTGGTCTTCGGTGCCGGCGGGGATACCGAATATTTGCGCTCTCGCATCGGCGGCGACGAAGCCCCCGCGGATCTGGCGGCCGAGCTCGCGCCGGCGATTGATATCTTGCGCGGCCGGCTCGCCGGCCAACCGCGCCGCACTGTATTGGTATCGCCGCGCCATCTATCCAAGCCGACCAACGCCGTCGCCCTGTTTCAAGATTTTCTGGGCCGATCTGCGATCGTTGCCGCGGTAGCGGTTGGTGAGCGGGAAAGTTCTGCAAACGCAAACGCTCGCGCGCCGATCGTCGCACTGGTCAAATACGTCAGCGATCGGCTTCTGACAAAGATCGCCGATCATTTGCAAGTCGATGACCTCCGCCTGATCGACGCGGCGATGCCGTCCAGCGACGATCAGGTGGTCACGCTTGCCGATGCCGAGGGGCAAGCGGTTGTCCGCTTGGCGTGGCGGGCAAAGCGGCCGGGCGGAGCGGTAATTGTCAGCTTCGTACCGTTCGTTGCGCTGGCGCTTATTGCCTTCGCGCTGCTGCTCGTCATCATCGTTCGCCATATGCGGCGCACGGCCGCCGCGATCGCCGACGGCGAGCGGCAATTGCGCCACCTTGCGCTGCACGATCCCGTCTGCGGATTGCCGAACCGGATTTACTTTTCGGAGCGGCTGGAACGCGCCATTGCCGAAGTGCGCAATGGCGGCCCGACTGCCGCCGTGTTCTATATCGATCTCGATCATTTCAAGGACGTCAACGATACGCTCGGCCACCATATCGGCGACGAGCTCATTCTCAACGTCACGCGGCGCTTGAGTGAGACCATGCGCGACGACGATCTCGTTGCCCGCCTTGGCGGTGACGAATTCGCCATCATCGTGACCTGCGCCTCGGACAATTATTCGCTGCAGGCGGTAGCCGAACGCATTCTCGCGGCGATCTGCACGCCATTCGTCGTCAGCGGGCACGGCATCAATATCGGCGCTTCGATCGGCATTGCCGTCATCGACAGCTGCATCCAGGACGCCCGCGATATTCTGCGCTACGCCGATATGGCGCTCTATCGCGCCAAGAACGAGGGCCGCAACCGCGCCTGCATCTACGACGCGGCGATGGACGCCGACCTCTCCAGCCGTAAATTGCTCGAAGGCGCGCTCCGCCACGCGATCAAAAACCGTGAGCTGCATGTCGTCTATCAGCCGATCGTCGATCGCAGCGGCAATGGGCTGGTCGGCGTGGAGGCGCTGGCGCGATGGATCCATCCGGTGCAGGGCGAAATCCTGCCGGGACGCTTTATTCCGATCGCCGAACATTCGGGCCTTATTGTCGAGCTTGGCGAATACATCCTGCGCCGTGCCTGCCTCGACGGCTGCAATTGGCCGGGTCTGACGGTCTCGGTCAATGTGTCGCCGCTGCAATTCCGGCGACCGGATTTCGTCGAAGCGATCGAGCGCATTCTCGGCGAGACCGGCTTCAAGCCCAACCGGCTCGAACTCGAGCTCACCGAAAGCACTTTGCTCGGCAATCTCGACAGCGCGGAACTCTCGATGCTGCGGCTCAAACGCGTCGGGGTGTGCTTTGCGCTCGACGATTTCGGTACCGGCTATTCGAGCCTGCTTTATTTGCGGCGTTTTCCGTTCGATAAGCTCAAGATCGATTCGAGTTTCGTGCGCTCGATCGAGAAGGCCGCCGATGCCGCGGCCATCGTCCATGCCGTCGTCAGCCTCGGCCGCGGTCTGGGCATGAAGGTGACGGCGGAAGGCGTCGAGACCGCCGACCAGCATCTGTTCCTGCGCGCCGCCGGCGTGCATTCGATGCAAGGCTACCGCTTCGGCCGGCCGGTGACCGCGGCCGAGATCGATCATCGCCTCGCCGCGCCGGAGGCCTACCCGGTCGCCAGTCCCGATCAGGAAATCGCGGTCGCGAGCTGACGGCAGCCCGTGATTACGGATTCCGGACTCGCCGCTGCACGGCGATCCGGAATGACGAAACGGGGATTGCCGCCGCGCGTCGCCTTCGCCACTATCCGCCCGGCGCAAACCGGAGGGAGGACAACCATGGCGGAGCGGAAAGTTGCATTGGTAACGGGCGCCGGTACCGGCGTCGGCCGCGCCGTGACGCTCGCCTTGATGCGCGAGGGCTATGCCGTGGTGCTTGCCGGACGGCGCAAGGAGCTCTTGGACGCCGTCGCCAAGGAAGGCGCGCAGACGCCCGGCGAAGCGCTCACTGTTGCCGCCGACGTTGCCGATCCAGCTTCGATCAAGGCGCTGTTCGCCAAGGCCAAGGACAATTACGGCCGGCTCGACGTTCTTTTTAACAATGCCGGCATCGGCGCGCCGGCGGTGCCGATTGAAGACTTGCCGCTCGACAAATGGCAGGCGGTGGTCGCCACCAATCTCACCGGCGTGTTCCTGTGCACGCAGGAAGCCGTCAAAATCATGAAGGCGCAGCGCCCGCGCGGCGGCCGCATCATCAATAACGGCTCGATCTCGGCGCATACACCGCGGCCGCATTCGGCCGCCTATACCGCGACCAAGCACGCGGTCACCGGCCTGACCAAACAGACCGCGCTCGACTG
>JBPYFG010000369.1:0-4832 GCA_051986365.1 Xanthobacteraceae bacterium | reverse complement strand
AGCGGATAGCCGGCGTGCACGAATTGTTCGGTGGCGTGGATCGCCGGACGGTCCATCATCTCCATGCCGCCGGGAATGATGCCCGAGCCGATGATCTTGGCCACGCATTCGCCACCGTCCTCGGAAGCGGCAAAGCCGATGATCGCCGCGCGCGCAGTCTGCGGCCGTTTGAGAATCCGCACCGTCACCTCGGTCACGACGCCGAGAAGGCCCTCCGAGCCGGTGACGATGCCCATGAGGTCATAGCCGCCGGAATCGAGATGCTTGCCGCCGAGGCGGATGATCTCGCCGGTCATCAGCACCAATTCGCAGCCGAGCACATTGTTGGTGGTCATGCCGTATTTGAGGCAATGCACGCCGCCGGAATTTTCCGCCACATTACCGCCGATGGTACAGGCGATCTGCGACGACGGATCGGGTGCGTAATAAAAACCGGCGGCCTCGACCGCCTGCGACACCGCGAGATTGGTGACGCCGGGCTCCACCACCGCGACGCGGTTGTCGTAGTCGATCTCACGAATGCGTTTGAATTTCGCAAGGCCGAGCAGCACGCCATCACCGAGCGGCAAAGCACCACCTGACAGCGAGGTGCCAGCGCCGCGCGGCACGACCTTGATGCCCTGGCGGTGGCACAGACCGAGCACAGCCGCGACCTGCGCGGTGGTTTCCGGCAGCACCACAACCATCGGCAGCTGACGATAGGCGGTCAGGCCGTCACTCTCGAACGGCCGCATCGCCGCTTCGGAGTCGATTACGCCCTCGCCAGGCACAATGCGCTTGAGCGCCGCGACGATCTCGGCGCGGCGCTTAAGGACGGCGGCATCGGACTGCGGCATCGTAAGCGCCATCGAATCCTCCAGGCATTGCGGCCGGCATTATAGTGCCAGATATAGCCACCTGTCGCAGGCGGCGCATGAGTTGGCGACGCTTTGGGGTGCGACAGAACAGGCATGCAGTATCGCTCGACCGCGCCGCGCGCCGTTGACAGGCTCCGCCAGGCTCGCTTCCTTCAACCGGCGGGGCAGCTCGTGAAAAGAGGAAAGACGGAATGACACGCACCTTTCTTGCGGCGGCCGCATTTATCGCCGCGACCGCTAACTTCGCGATGTTGCAAGAAGCCGCCGCGCAGGACGTTGAGAAAGGCCAGCGCTCCTTTTTCAAATGCCTGCCCTGCCACGCCGTTGGGCCGGGCGCGGAAAACAAGGTTGGGCCCGAGCTTAATGGCCTTGACGGGCGTCACGCCGGTACGGCCGCGAATTTCAACTATTCTGACGCTAACAAGAATTCAGGAATTGTGTGGGACGAGGCCACGTTCAAAGACTATATCCGCAACCCGCAGGCCAAGATCCCTGGCACGAAAATGGTGTTCGCCGGCATCACCAATCCGCAGGAGGTTGACGACCTATGGGCCTATATCAAACAATTTGACGCTAATGGCGAGGTCAAGAAATAGATCGACGCCGCTTTGATCCAGCGCAAAATCGGCGCCCGCATCACGCGGTAGTTTAGGCCAAAACAGGAGACGTCATGATCAAAGACATCATCGTCAATCTGAGCGTCACCGAAGAGGGCAGCGTGGTCGGAAAATACGCCGTTTCAGTCGCGGCCGCCCTGGAAGCGCACTTGACCGGCGTCGCCTTCGTTTACGATCCGGTCGTGCCGATTTCCGGCGCCGACTACATTCCGGCCGAGATCATTGAGACCCAGCGCGACGACAACGAGAGCGCCGCCGAAGTCGCTATCAAGAGCTTCACCGCCGCCACCGACCAGGCCGGGATTTCCGCCGAACCGCTGATGACGAGTGCCAGCGTCGCCGGCGCCGGCGACCGGTTCGCCCACATGGCGCGGCGCTTCGATCTCGCCATTGTCGGCCAATCGCAGCCGGACATCAGCAGCGTGGAGCAGATTATCGGCGAAACCACGCTGTTCGAGTCCGGCCGGCCAATGATCATGGTGCCCTACATTCAGAAGGCGCCGTTCACCACCGACAATGTGATGATTTGCTGGGACGGCAGCCGCACGGCCGCCCGCGCGGTCGGTGACGCCATCCCAATCATCGGCCAGAGCAGTCGGGTCGAAATTGTCATCGTCACCAACGAACGCGGCAAGGAAGATGAAATCGAGGGCGCCGACATCGGCCAGCATCTCGCCCGGCACGGATTCAAAGTGGACGTCCACCGCATTTCCGGGGGCGACATCGATGTCGGCGATGCGCTACTGTCGCACGCTGCCGATAGCGGTGCCGATCTCATGGTGATGGGTGGCTACGGTCATTCGCGATTGCGTGAATTCGTGCTCGGCGGGGTGACCCGGTCGATTTTCGAGGCGATGACCCTGCCGGTACTGATCTCGCATTAGGCGTCGTCAATTAGCGTCTGTACGACCAAGCCGCGCGCGCGCGGATCGGCAAGGCCGAGCGCGCGCAAAGCGGTCAAGGCGAGCGATTGCACCAATTCCCGCTCGCGCCCGCCGGATTGTGGCGCTAGCGGCCCGATCGTTCCTTCGACCAGAAGGCCGAGTACGCCGACTGCGGCGAGGGTTGCGTCCTGTTCCGGCAGATGGCCGCTCGCGATCGCGCCAGCGATGCGCGTTGCAAATTCGTTGGCTAGCAATTTCCGGAATTTCAGCCGGATCGGATCGAGCGCGGCGTCGACCGGTTCGGCGATCGCCGCGAAGGCGAGCCGGCGATGGCGCAGCACCCGGGCGGCAAAGCTCATGATCACGCAAGCGAGCGCTGATAAGGGGCCGGGTGCGTTGGCCGCGGCGTGCCGCAAGGCGCCGATCTCGCGTTCGGAAATTTCCGCAAGCACGGCTGCAATCAGATCGGTCTTTCCGGGAAAATAGCGGTAGACCGTGCCGGCGGCGATGCCGGCGCGCTGCGCTACCGGCGCGATTTGCACCGCCACCATGCCGCCTTCGCTTGCGGCTTCGCGCGCCGCAGCGATGATTGCGGCGTACCGCGCCGCAAGCCGGCGCTCGACATTTTCCGTCCGGCGATAAGGCATTGGGATCCAAGAACGCGACAACAACTGAACCATGATTCACAATGCGCGGCAACGTGTACAGGGTCGCAAACGACGGATTTGCACTTTGGTCCCGGTCTTCTATGGCATGGTGGATGCATGCGCCGCGGAGGGGAGAAGCGCCGATGACGATCAACCATGCTTCGGCTGTTGCAGCGGCCACCATTTGCTTGGCAGCGGCGATGGCGAGGCCAGCGGCCTGCGCTGACGATTATCCGTCGCGTCCCATCACCATGGTGGTGCCGCTCGCGCCGGGCGGCTCGACCGACACACTGGGGCGGATCATTGCACAGGGCATGCGGCCGACGCTGGGGCAGCCGGTGGTTGTCGAAAATACTGCAGGCGCGGCCGGCACTATTGGCGTGACTCGCGCCGCGCGCGCCGCGCCGGATGGCTACACGGTGCTATGGGGCATGTGGGGAACTAATGTCGCCAATGGCGCGATCTACGCACTCGATTTCGATCTCTTGAACGATTTCGCGCCGGTCGCGCTCGTCGCCACTCAGCCGTTCCTTATCGACGCCCGCAAGACCATGCCGGCCAACACTCTCAAAGAGTTGGTCGCTTGGCTGAAGGCCAATCCCGACAAGGCGACGATGGGAACATCGGGCGTCGGCAGTCCAAGCCACGTGGCCGGCGTCTTGATGGAGCAACTGGTCGGCGTCAAATGGCAGATGCTCTCGTACCGCAGCGCCGGTCTGGCGACGCAGGATCTTCTCGCCGGGATCACCGATATCCAGCTTGATACGCCCGCCGTCTCCCTCCCCCATGTGCGATCCGGAGACCTTAAGGCTTATGCAGTGACCGCCAAGGAGCGCATTGCGGTCGCGCCGGATATTCCCACCACCGACGAAGCGGGGCTGCCGGGATTCCATTTTTCGTTTTGGCACGCTATGTGGGCGCCGAAGGGCACGCCGAAACCGATCCTCGCCAAGCTCAACGCCGCGATCGTCGCAGCGCTTCAGGACGCCGACACCCGCAAGAAGCTCCTCGACCTCGCGCAAGAGATTTATCCGCGCGAGCAGCAGACGCCGGAAGCGCTTTATGCCTTTCAAAAAGGCGAAGTGGAGAAATGGTGGCCGATCATCAAAGCCGCCGGCATCAAAGCGGAATAGAGGCTTTGAAGGAGCTTCGTGTCCCGGGCGCCGCGCAGCATGCAATGGTGCGCCGCTGAACCGGGACCTTCACATACTCAGAGTTTGAAAACATCCCGGATCTGCGGTGCATCGGCAATGGCGCGTTCACGCGCGTAGACGCACCGTTGCGCGCTGCACCACGAAACGTATCACTGCGGCTGCTGATTGGCGTTGTTCTTTTCTTTCTTCTTCGCCTCGTGATGCCCGATCACGCACCCAGCCGCCGCGCCGATAAGCCCGTGGTGACCGGCGACATGGCCGGCGACACCGCCGACGGCCGCGCCCTTGAGGCAGCCCTTCGCATCGGCGGGAGCACTCATAAGGCCAATTGCAAACGCCAAAATGGCGCAGCACAGAAAAGTCTTCATTGGCACCACTCCGTCACTGCCGTCTCAATCCGCGGCGAGGGCATTCGTTCCAGCGGCTCCGGCAAGACGTTACGCGATGAGGATCGGCTAGCGCTTTTCCGCGAGCGCCCTGGCGCGGATCTTGGCAAGTGTCGTTCCGGGCGTGATCGATTCAGGATCGATTGCCAATCGGATGATGGCGGGCTTGCCCGAGGCCTGCGCGTCGCGGAACGCTCTGGCAAAGTCCTCGGTCCGCTCGATGGACACCCCGAAGCCACCGAAGGCGCGCGCATAGGCTGGGAAATCGGGATTACGCAGGGCAGTCG
>JBPYFG010000368.1:0-5779 GCA_051986365.1 Xanthobacteraceae bacterium | reverse complement strand
GCCGATGTGCTACGGCAGATTGTTTCTGGCCGGGGACGCCGCGCATATCGTGCCGCCCACCGGCGCCAAAGGCCTCAATCTCGCGGTCTCCGATGTGTTTTATCTTTCGCGCGGCTTGATCGAGGCCCATCGCACCGGCCGCACGCACTACCTCGACCGCTATTCCGAGATGGCGCTACGCCGGGTGTGGAGCTCGGCACGCGTGTCGTGGTGGCTCACCATGCTGCTGCATCGCTTTCCCGCCGAGACGCCGTTCGAGGAGCAGATGCGGTTCAATCAGTTCGATTACCTGCATGCCTCCGAGCACGCCCAGGCTTCGCTTGCGGAGCAGTATGCCGGCGTGCCGTTCGAGGATTGAGCTTGGCGCCGCGCCGTTTCCGCACCGGGGATTGTCGTGCAATGCAAAGGCCCGTGACGGCAATCGAGAAGCGGTAGCGCCTGCGCCAGCTCAGCTACTTGCGGCGCGCGCAGTCGCATCGGATGCAGCGACCCACTGCGCGGCCATTCGCAGGGCAATTCGGTCGCGCAATCGCTCGTCGCAGTATTCTGGGACACGCCAACGAAGCAGGGCATCATCCCGGGCCTGCGGTTCTCATGCGACGTCAGGCAGTCGAAAAAGCGGCTTGTGGCCTGTCACAACCGAAAGCACAATTGCCTGATTTCGCTTGAATGGGAAAGCTCACAGGGGAGAACAACGCATGTCAGCGAGGAAGCGCAGATCAGGAATCTCACGCCGGATGTTGCTCCAGGCCGGCGCCTTAATGAGCGCTTATCCCGCTCCGCAGCTCCTCGCGCAAACGCCAGAGCCACTGAAAATCGGCTTCCTCACCGTTTTGACTGGGCCTCTTGCGGCCGGCGGCCAACAACAGGAGGAGGGCGCCGGGCTCTTCCTCAATGAGCGAAATGGAACGATCGCTGGCCGAAAGGTCGAACTGATCACCCAAGATACAGGCGGCAACCCCGCGCTGGCCAAGACAAAAACGCAGGAATTGGTCGAGCGCCATAAGGTCCCGGTCATGATCGGCCCGTTGGCGACCAATGAAGCGCTAGCAATGGACGGGTATATTCGTGAAACGAAAGTGCCGTTGATTACGACCACTTCCGCGGCCACGGTCGATCTCAAAAGTCACGCGGTCAACCCATGGGTGCTGCACGCCTTCGGTACTGCGCCTCAGGTGACCTATCCCCTGGGCGATTACGCGGCCAAGACGCTAGGTTTTAAGAAGGTTGCCATCATCGCCGAAGATTTCACTTATGGCCACGAGGGAGCCGGCGGCTTCCATCTCGCATTCGAGACGGCGGGCGGCAAGATCGTGCAGAAGCTCTGGCCACCGCTCAACACGCCGGAATACGCGCCCTACCTTGCGCAGATCAAACCAGACGTTGACGCCATCTACATGGGATTTGCCGGCAGTAATCCGGTGCGTTTTCTGAAGCAATTCAACGATTTTGGGCTGAAGGGCAAAGTCGCCGTACTCGGCAACACGACAAGCACCGATGAGGGCATTCTCCGGGTGATGGGTGATGAAGCGGTCGGAGTCTATACGGGCGGCTGTTACGCGGCGGGCCTTGATACGCCCGACAACAACAAATTTGTCGCCGGCATCAATGCCGCGAACAAACACGACCCCGGATTCTACACGGCGGGTCCCTACACTGCGCTTCTGATCGTAGAGGAAGCTCTCAGGACAACCGGAGGAAAGACAGATGACGCAGCGGCATTTCTCAAAGCCATGCATGAGGTCCGGCTTACCCACGGCCCGATCGGCCCGGTACGACTCGACGAATATGGAACGCCGGTCCTCGACATCCACATTCGCAAAGTAGCGCGCGTCAACGGCAAGCTCACCAACACAATCGTCAAGACCTATCCGCAGGTGAGCCAGTTTTGGACGTATGATCCAAAGCAGTTCATCGAGCAGCCGGTATTTTCGCGTGACTTTCCGCCGAGCAAGAATCTCGAATAGCTTGATCTGGATGGATCGCCGCCCGCGGCGAATGCGGAACGATCCCGATTGTTGAGATCGGTCCAGGCAGCTCGCAGAAAATGCCAGCGTTTTGCTTCACACGCGGATGAAGCCGCGTGGCATTGCGTGCAGCGGCTCGATGCCGGCCGCGGTGACAAGCACCAGTTCGCCGGTCTGGACGCCAGCTTTGCCGTTCGGCGTGACGACATTGGGCTGGATCACGACCATCATGCCGGCGCGCAGCGGCTCGTCGGGTATGTGCGCACTGGGCCGGCTGCGCGAGCCGAGCACCGGCGGCAGATAACCGCCACCATAGCCATGCAGAAGGTCGTCAATAATGGTGAAGCCGGCCTGCTCGATCACGCTCGCCGCATCGATGACTTCGCTCGGCATGGCGCCATCCTTGAGCACGGCAGCGACGGCATCGAACGCGGCATCGGCCGCGGCGTGCAGATCGCGGTAGAGCGGCGACGGCTCAGCATCAACCGCAAAACTGCGCAGCACCTGTCCGGGATATTCCCAGAACGCCGCACTGATTTCGGCAACGACAGCGTCGCCGGTATTGACTTTGCGGTTGGCGACAAATTGCGTCGGCACGCCGATCGATGGATCGCTCATCGGCGTCACGCCGAAAAAGTGAATCACATTGGTGCCGCCGAGCGCGATATAGGCACGTTCGACGAGATCGGCGAGTGCGCGCTCGGTCAGCCCCGGCCGCAAGCCGTCGCGCAAGGCCGCCATGCCGCGGTCGGTCAAGGCGGCACCGATGCGCATCCAGTCGATCTCCTCGGGCGATTTGATCTGGCGCAAGCGCACATAGCGGCGATTGAGATTGACGATTGTGCCGAAGCGTGCCGCCAGCATGGCGTGCTGCTCGAACGTCATCGGTCCGATCACGCCGACGCGGTCAGCGCGGGCGCCGCGGCGGTCAAGCGCCGCGACGGCGCTGGCGATCGAGGAGCCGCCGCCCCAGGCGACTTCCGCTGGCGCAGCGAGCCGCCGCGCCAGCGGCACATGGTTGATGTGCTGAATGAATAAAGCGTCGGGAGTTTTTGGCGTCAGCACGCCGACCGCCTCGGCGGTCACCGGCCAGCCGGTCAGCCACTGCACGGCCGAGCCGAACCGATTGGCGCCGCAATACACCAAGTGATCGAGCCCGAATTCAGCGAGGAGATTGTCGATCGCCGCACGCCGCCGCACCATTTCAGCCGCGCTAAAACGCGGATATTCCGCATCCAGGATGGCACGCAACGGCGGCGGCAACGCCAAATCCGTTGCCCGGTCCGCGGATACCTGTTTTGCCCCTATCGGCGAAGCCATGGCGGCACATTAGAGCATGACCCCGCAAAGTGGATACCGGTTTCCCGCCTGCGCGAAGCCCAGTGGAACGGGCTGTGGCGTTCGTTTGAGTGCTTCGACGGGCGAAGGCAGGTCGGAAAAGGTCATGCTCAACTACAAGGGGATGGGCTTGGCAAATCCATTTTGTTAAGCCGGTGTCTCCCGGACGCTACGCATCACAAGCAAGCAACGACTTCTTTTGGAGACTAATGCCCATGCCTGCCTCATTGATCGACTCGGCGGTGTTCCGCGACATCTTCTCGACCGAGGCCATGCGGACTGTATTTTCCGACGAGAACCGGGTGCAGAAATATCTCGACTTTGAAGCGGCTCTGGCGCGCGCCCAGGCGCGACTTGGCATTATCCCGAAGGATGCGGCCGAGGAGATCTGCCGGCATTGCCACGCCGCAGAGATCGATTTCGGCAAATTGAAAAGCCAGACCGAGCGCATCGGCTATCCGGTGCTGCCGGTCGTGCAGCAGCTTGTCGCTCTATGCCGCGATGGGCTTGGCGAATGGTGTCACTGGGGCACCACCACCCAGGACATCACCGACACGGCAACGGTGATGCAGATCCGGGAGGCGCTCGTTCTGATCGAACGGCATCTCGACGGAATTACCGGGGCGCTTGCCGCGCTCGCGCGCAAATACCGCAATACGCCGATGGCCGGCCGCAGTAACCTGCAGCAGGCGGTGCCGATTACCTTCGGCTACAAAATGGCGACCGTGCTGGCCGCTTTCGCGCGGCACCGCGAGCGCCTGAACGAATTACGCTCCCGCGTTTTGGTTGGCGAGTTCGGTGGCGCCGCCGGCACCTTGTCCTCGCTCGGCGGCCGTGGCCTTGCCACCCAGGCCGAGCTGATGAAGGAGCTCAAACTCGGCGCGCCGGCGATCGCCTGGCACACCGTGCGCGACTGCATCGCTGAGGTCGGCTGCTTCCTCGGGCTCGTCACCGGCAGTTGCGGCAAGATCGCGCTCGATGTGAAGCTTTTGATGCAGACCGAGGTCGAGGAAGTTTACGAGCCGTTCCATGAAGGGCGCGGCTCATCCTCGACCATGCCGCAGAAGCGCAATCCGATCTCGTCGGTCTATGTCACCGCGCTCGTCTCCATCGTGCGCCAGCAGGTTGCCGCTCTGCTAGACGCCATGGTCGAGGACCATGAGCGCGCGACCGGTCCTTGGGAGATCGAGTGGATCGTCATACCGGAAATATTCTGCCTCACCGCGGGCGCTCTGGCGCAGACCGAATTCGTGCTCAAAGGCCTGCAGGTCGACGAGAAAAAGATGCGCGCCAATCTCGATATCACCAAGGGGCTGATCGTATCGGAAGCCGTGATGATGGGGCTTGGTCCCTATCTCGGCCGGCAATATGCGCACGATCTGGTCTACGACATTTGCCGGAAAGTCGTCGCCACCGGCCGGCCGCTGGTCGATCTCCTTGCCGAGAACGCCGAGATCACGAAGCATCTCGACCGCGCCGCGCTGGAGAAATTATGCGACCCGGCAAATTATCTCGGCGAGGCCGGCGCCATGGTCGATCGCGTGCTCGCGATGACGGGTCGCTAATGTAGCTCCTTGATCTGACAGCACCGACTTGCCAAGCCGTCATTCCGGGGGCGCGCCGCACGGGGCGAACCCGGAATCCACAATCACGTGCCGCGCAAAATTTCTCCAACAGTGGTTATGGATTCCGGCGCTCGCTTCGCTCGGCCGGAATGACCGTAGTTTGGAGGTGGCAGCACTTGCCGCCTTGGCGGCGTCACACTCTGCGCCTATCATTTGACAATCGAAGGGACAACCCGACCATCTTGGCCTGTTGCGGAGGGCATTGAGGGGGTGTGCGGCCGTCGACGATCGGGCGCCCGATGCAGGAGGGAGCCCCATGCGATACAAGCCGAAGAACATCGCCGCGCTCCAAGTGGCGCTTGGCGGTCTGCCGGATGCGATGCATGTCGAGGCCGATCGCGATGTAGGCGTTTCGGCAAAGACGGTCGGCGAGCTGCGCAAAGTGACGGCGTGGCCGGAGAACCTAGTGATTGCGACGCCGCAAGAACGCGATGCGGCAAGCACCATCAGGGTGAGCAAAGCCACACACGCTACCCGCGTGACGCCAAAATCCTAGGCTCAGCGACGAAGCTTTAGAGAAATTCACTCCGCCGCGGCGGCTTTGGCCGCCGCCTGATCGCGGACGAACTTGTCGATCGCGAGCTGATCGACCTTGCCGGAACCGAGCATCGGCATTTTATCGAGCACGACCACTTCGCTCGGCAGCATCAGCTCGGATGCGTGCTTTGATCGCGCATAGGCCATGAATTCGCCGCGTGTTGCGCCGTGTTTGTCAGTGACCATGATCAGGCGCTCGCCCTTGCGCGGATCGGGGATCGACGACACCGCGGTGATGCTATTCGGCCATAGCTCGGCGGCAAGCATTTCAACCGCGGCCAGCGAGACCATCTCGCCGCCGACCTTGGCAAA
>JBPYFG010000367.1:0-3360 GCA_051986365.1 Xanthobacteraceae bacterium | reverse complement strand
GCGATGGCGCAGACAATCGAAGCATATGTCGGTTCGGCGCTGGATGAAGCGAAGATTTCACCGCTGCATATCAAGATCATTTCGCTGATCGCCGCGGGATATTTCTTCGATGTCATCGACTATATCGTGCAGGGCTCGCTGTTCCCCGACATGATCAAGTCCGGCTTCGCGACTCCTGCTGGGGCCGCCGCGATTGTCAGCGCGACCACAATCGGTATGTTCATCGGCACCTGCGCGCAGGGTGAATTCACGGACCGGTTCGGTCGACGGTTTGTCTATCAGTTTAACCTCCTCTTGTTCGGTGTGTTCACGATCCTCGGCGCGCTTGCCCCAAACCTCACGATCTTGGTGGCTTGTCGCTTCATCGCCGGACTCGGGCTTGGCGCCGAGCAGCCGCTCTGCTTCGCCTATGCCGGCGAATATTCGCCAAAGCGCATCCGTGGCCGCATCCTCGCTATCATTCACTTCGTCGGCGGCGCTTGCGTGTGGCCGCTCTCGACGCTCTTCGTACTTGCCTTCCGCGACCAGATCGGTTGGCAAGGCGTGTGGATCTGCTTCGGCGTCGGCGCATTGATCGTCTGGGTACTCCGCTTCGCGCTGCCGGAATCGCCGCGTTACCTTTCGACCCACGGCAGGGGTCAGGAAGCGCTCAGTGTACTCGGCCGGCTTGAAATTGCCGGACCGCAGGAGCCGCTGACGATGGATGCCGCCAGCGATTCCAAAAGCGATCCATTCGCCGTGGTGTTTAGCCAGTTCCCGGTCCGGGTCATCGCCGGCATGATCTGTTTCTCGGCATTCTTCGGGGTCGCTATTGGGCTTGGCGGGTGGCTGCCGAGCATTATGGTCGATAAGGGCTTTACCATTACCAAGTCGCTCACCTACACCCTCGCCATGAACTTTGCCGTGCCGTGCGCCAGCATCTGCATGATGTACACGCTTGATAAATTCGGTCGCAAAAGTACGTCAATCGTCGCATTCGTCGGCGCGGGCATCATGGCTGTCGTTTTCGCCAATGCGCAAACCGACACGCAACTGCTGGTCGCCGGGTTCATCATGATCTTCTTCGTGCAAGTCGCCGGCAATGCGATGCAGATTTTCGCGTCGGAGGTATTCCCGACCAATGCGCGGGCATCCGGCTTCGGATGGGCCGCAGGCGTCGGCCGGCTCGCCACGGCCGGCATTTTCCCGGCGATCCTGTGGGTCAAGAATGGCTGGGGGCTGACCGCTGTGTTCGTATCGCTCGCGGTGGTTTTGGTGATTGCGGCCGTCGCGGTGTTATTCCTCGGCCCCGAAGCGCGGCAGAAAAGTCTGGACGAGATCGCGCCGCCGACCGGCTAGTCGGATCCGAAACTGTTTCCATGATGTCCGCTTTACCCCCAAAAGCGGACATTAATCGAGCGCGTCGCGATGTCCGCTTTGTGCCAAAAGCGGACATTCTGCGCTGCAGCAAAAGAACGCCGTTATTCGATCACTTCGTCGGCGCGAGATAGCAGTGATTGTGGCACTGACATGCCGAGCGCCTTCGCGGTCTTGAGATTAATGATGAACTCAAATCTGGTGGGAAACTCTACTGGCAGATCGGCGGGCATCGCACCTTTGAGAATCTTATCAACCAGAGCGGCAGCGCGTTTGTACATATCAGTCAGGTTGGGCTCGTAGCCCATGAGGCCACCAGTCCGTCATGGCTCACAACCCCAGCTTGCCGGTCAGCCCGTAGCCTTGCGCCAGGTCCTGGAGCTTCTTCCACGTGGCGTCTTCCACGGCGATGCCGTTCCTTCGCCGCTCCTGCTCGCGCTTGAACTCGATCTCGCCGGGATACAGCACCTCGGTGAAGCCCTGTGCCGGCGGAGTCGCCTTCAGGTACTGTGCAAACTCGGTGACCTCCTGCTTGAACGTGTTGAGATCGCGGAACGCGGCGACGTTGAATACCGCGATGAAGCAGCCGTCGTTGTGACGGCCCGTCGGTTCTGCGCCGTAGCCAAGGCCGGTAAGCAGACCTGAAAGAATCTCGACGATGGTGGCAAGTCCGTAGCCCTTGTAGCCCTCGGAGCCACCGACCGGCAGCAGCGCACCACCCTGGCGCAGCACGCGCGGATCGGTCGAGGGCTTGCCGTCGGCGTCGATCAGCCAGCCCGCGGGCACGTGTTCGCCGCGCGCCGTCGCCACGTTGATCTTGCCCGCGGCGGCGGCCGATGTCGCCATGTCGAAGAAGAGCGGGCCTTCAAGGTTCGACGGCACGGCGAAGCAGATCGGATTTGTGCCGAGCCTTGCCTTCGCGCCACCGAACGGCGCCACCGCTTTGGCACTGCGGCCGGAATCGGCGGTGATCATCGCGATCATGCCTTCGCGCGCCGCCATCAATGGATAGGACGCGAGCCTGCCGATATGGCTCTGGTGATAGACCGTCGCCGCGGCGACCTGCTGCTGCTCCGCCTTGTCGATCGTGTAGCGCATCGCGCGGTCGGTCACGACGTAGCCAAAACCCCAGTTGCCGTCGATCACTGTGCTGGTACCGGTCTCCTGAATGATGGTCCACGGCGCGCCCGGAACGATATGGCCAGCCTTGATGCGGTCGATATAGGTAGGGATAAGGATGATCCCATGCGAATCGTGGCCGACCAGATTGGCGCCGATGTTGTAGCGCGCGATCGTGGCAGCCTCTTCGGCCGACGCACCGGCGGCTTGCAGCAGGGCATTGGCGATATCCGTCAGGCGTTCGGCTGACACGTTCGGCATGGCGGCGTTCCTCCGGAACTTTGCTGCCAGCAAGGCGGCGAAGCGCCCCCTCCTCGGCGGTCTGCGGCCGCTCGGGCAATTCGACGTGGCGTTCTGTCGCAATGTGCTGATCTATTTCGATCAGCCGACCAAGGCGAAGGTGCTGGATGCCATAGCACAGCAAATGCCGGCGGACGGGATATTGTATCTCGGCGGGGCGGAGACCGTGCTGGGGATCACAAGCGGACATTGGGGCGTCTCTACACGATGTCCGCTTTACCCCCAAAAGCGGACATCAGTTGAGTGCTCTGTGATGTCCGCTTTGTGCCAATAGGAGACCAACGGCATCGCAACAAAATAAAGGTTATAGTGCCATCGGTACGACGGACCGATAAGACGGATCGGCCGATCTCATCGGTTGGCGGCACCCCGTTCAAACCGCCGAAGCTGTGACCATGGTATTTGCCCGTCGCGACTTCCAGTATCTTACCCTCGGGGCGGTCGCGTGTGCGTCAGTCTTATCCGCGGCACTAGCCCTCGATTATCCGACGCGTCCGGTCACCATCATCGTTCCGTTTGCGGCCGGCGGGCCCGCTGACATCACCGGCCGAATCGTCGGCGAGCAGCTCGCCAAACGGCTCGGCC
>JBPYFG010000366.1:0-3050 GCA_051986365.1 Xanthobacteraceae bacterium | reverse complement strand
TGCTGTCGGTGAATGTCGGACTTCCGCGTGATATCGCGTGGAAGGGTCGCACTGTACACACCGCGATCTGGAAGAATCCGGTGGGTGGCCGCTGTCGGGTCAGCCGGTTGAATCTGGAAGGAGACGGTCAAGGCGATTTGGTCGGCCACGGGGGTGAGCAGCAAGCCGTCTTCGTCTACCAGATCGAATCGTATCGCTACTGGCAGCAGCACCTGAAGAGGACCGACTTTGTCCACGGACAGTTCGGCGAGAACTTCACGATCGAGGGATTGCCTGACGATGCCGTTTGTATCGGCGACCGTTATCGAATCGGCAGTGCACTGTTCGAGGTCACTGCGCCGCGCGTAACGTGCTATCGCGTCGGCATTCGGATGAACGAGCCCCGGATGGCGGCGTTGCTGACGTCCAGCGGACGGCCGGGATTCTACTTCCGCGTCCTGCAGGAAGGCGAAGTAGGCGCCGGTGACGAAATCGTGAAGGTGGGAGAGGCGAAAGAGCGAATAACTGTCGCAGAGATAAACGCGCTTCTCTATTCGCCCAATCATCCGCGCGATCGCTTGGAGCGCGCCCTGCGGATCGAGGCGCTTTCGCCCGGATGGCGCGCGTCATTTGAGGCGTTACTGCAGAGTCAGACGACTGGCGTGGGAAGCGGCAACGCAGGGCTCGCGCCGGCAGCGGCTGCGCATCCGGTTGCACCAGGATTTCAGCCGCTCGCGGTGGCAACGATCGATCAGGAGTCCGCGGACGTCCTTTCCCTCTTGCTGCGGCATCCGGACGATCAGCCGCTGCAACCGGCTCTGCCTGGTCAGTACATAGTCTTGCGACTTGGACGAATCGGCGTCGGCCCACCGCTCTTTCGCAGCTACTCGCTCTCGGGTCCCCTCTCGACGAAGCGCTATCGGATCAGCGTGAAAATCGAGCCGAATGGAGCGGCTGGAACCTACCTGCGGGAGCATGTCCGGGTGGGAGATATTCTTGACGTCAGCTCGCCGCGTGGAAGCTTCATCCTGCAATCCAGGGAGCGACCCGTAGTGTTGCTCAGTGCCGGGATCGGAGCGACGCCTGTCTTGGCAATGCTGTACGCGCTGGCGGCGGCCAACTCGACACAGCAGGTCTTGTGGCTCCATGCGGCTCGCGACCGGCAGCATCATCCATTTGCCGCGGAAGTCCGCCGCCTCATGCCCGCCCTCACCCACGGACGCAGCTATGTTTGTTACAGCAGGCCCGGCTCGCAGGACAAGATGGGCCAGGATTTCGACGCCACCGGTCACCTATCGCGATCGGTCTTCGACGAGGTCGGCCTCCCGCGAGAGGCGGATGTCTACCTCTGCGGTCCGACTCGCTTCATGGCAGACATGAAGGAGGCGCTCGCAGCCATGGATGTGGCACCGGAGCGGATTCATGTCGAGATCTTCAATGGCAGCGAGCCGATGACTCCCGGTGTCGTCGGCACAGTAGCGCGAGCTCCACATCGGCCTGAGGACGACGCCAACACCGGTCCGCTGGTATCGTTCGCGCGAAGTGGCATCGCCGCACACTGGAAGGCGTCGGCCTACCAGAGCATTTTGGAACTGGCCGAGGCTTGCGACGTCCCGGTCCGTTGGTCGTGCCGTACCGGTGTTTGTCACAACTGCGAAAGCGGTTTGGTTTCGGGCGAAGTCGCCTACGAACCGCAGCCACTAGAGCAACCCGCCGATGGCAACCTTCTCGTTTGCTGCTCACAACCGATTCGTGACGTCGTCATCGATTTGTGAATCCTGACCGGGATTCGATTTCCGACAGAAGGATCCCGAGCGACTCGCGCAAGAACCTCAACAGGGCAATCGAGGCCTCGACCGGCACCGCGTGGTGATCGCCAACGCGCAGACCGCCAGCCGCTATCGAAAGGGCTACCCAACCCACTCCCGGCCAGGGTTCTTTGCCGCAGCAGCGGAACGATGGAGAAGCCGCCCCGGTTTTCCGATTTAGGCGCGCCGCAAATGGCAGCGCCAGGCCCCGGTCACTCCACTCGACAGCCCCCCAGCCCCGAAGGATGGCCGGGGCCACAGATGGTCAGAAAATGCTCCGAACCTCGTTTGAGGGCCGTCCGCGCGGCCCTCGTTTTTGCGTGGAACATTTTTTGTGTGGAACGGACGATTTTCTAGGCGCGTTTTCATGCACATCCGGGTGGGTGCGGCGCAAGCATTCGGAGGTGTAAATGAACACCGTGAAAAGTCTCGCGTTGGTGGCGCTGCTCTTAGGCGGAACGTCGCTCGCACTTGCTCAAAACGGCCCTCCAACTGGCGGCCAGCCACCTACCGCTGCGCCAGCGTCGCCCGGACCGCCCCCGCCGGGCGTGATCCTGCACGACGCGCCCCGAACGCAAGCCACTGCGCCAGGACCCAATCTCCAGTCGGCGGCCCCCGGGCCAGGTCCTTCGGCGGGAACCCGCATCGCGCATCGCACGCCCAGGCGGATGTACATGCAGGTACGACACTTCATTCCGGGCTGCGCCGTGGGTCAGCCGGCCGCTGCGACATGCGCCTGCGGTGCGGGAACTAGTGGCGGTCCATTGCTGTGCCAACCAGGACAGTGGTGCCACTATCCATTCGCACAGGCCTGCACTAAGTAAAGCGCGCCGCTGAAAAATCAGAACGGTACAGATAAGCGGCCGAACGATAGCGTGGCCCCTCGAAGGGGGGCCCCCGCCGTCTCGACTCTTGGGGCTCCCGCCCCGGTGCGGGCATTATCGAGCCCGTGTTCTTCCCATCCTCATTTTCTGTAACGACTGTCCTAATTTGTTACCGGACAGCGTTCGCTAACCGACCTCACAATTCTTGGGAATTGGCTACCGTCCCTACTATTGGGGACATACCGGTGGACAGGTGTGATGCGTACCGGCACTTCGCGGCGAAGTGCGTCGAGCTGGCGCGCACGATGGATTCCTCGCGGGACCGCTCGATTATGCTCGAGATGGCGCTGGTCTGGTCGCGTTTAGCCGAGTACGCGGCCAAGACCGCCGCTCGCAAGGAGTGCGCGGAGTTAGAAATAGCCCGCCTCAGTTGACGGCA
>JBPYFG010000365.1:0-9174 GCA_051986365.1 Xanthobacteraceae bacterium | reverse complement strand
CGATCGGCAGCGCCACGAGTTCTGACACGCGCAGCCCGGTCGCATATAAAATCTCAAGGAGGCAGGCCAGGCGCGACGCGCGCAGCCGTGATTGGAGCGGCGCCGCGGCGTCGCATTGCCCCGCTGCTCGCAACAGGCGATCGACTTCCACCACGCTGAGAATCTTGGGCAGAGCGCGTTGACGCTTCGGCCCTTCAAGTACGGCGGCAGGATCGTCGCTGCGGTGCGCCTCGGTGTAAAGAAACCGGTAGAGCTGCCGCATCGCCGAGAGCCGCCGCGCCGCGGTGGTGGCCTTAAGGCCGCGACGTGAAAGCTCTTCCAGATAAGCCCGTAAATCCGCCGTCCGTGCCGATGCGATCGTGCGCCGCAAACCGTGGAGGTAGGAGGAAAGGTCTTCGAGATCGCGCCGATAGGCGGAAAGCGTGTTGGCGCCGGCGCCGCGCTCGGCCGCCAGCATGTCGAGATACAGCCCGACCAGCCGCCCATCGGAATTTCGCGTCGCGTGCGCCGATGCGCCGGCCATGACAGTTCTCAGTGTTCCTTGAAAAATTTATCAGGCGGAATCGAAACAGAAATCTCGCGCGACTTCGGCTGCACGAAATGAGCCAGCACATAGAGACCGCCATAGACGACGGTGCCCAGCAGAAAAATGATGGTCAATAGCCGCAACAGACTGGGCATCGTCCGCCGTCCCCATCGTGCTGGCCGCAAGCGCGCGCGGTAAACCTCGGCTTGCGAACTTCGGAATCAAACCCGAGGCGAAAGTACCAAATAATGAGGGTCAAAACCCATTATTTGCACGGCCGCCTCCCTTCGGGTTGCACGAAAATCGCTGCCGGGTTCGTCGAAGGGCTCGACCGTATTCCCCATATGCTCTTCGCCCTTCTCCTGCCCTCCGAGCTATTTTGGCGGCAACGCGGCTCGCGGAAATAATGAGTTTTGACCCTAGTCCTCGTGCGGTTCTGCGTTCGCGGTTCCGGTCCATACGGGGGTGAAGGCGACGGTGCAAAGCCGCGACGGGAGGCGTCATCCGGTTGGTGCGGGCTGCCGGGACCAGGTACCATGATCTTAGACGATGGCGGCGAACGCCATCGGCACTGATTTCCACGGGTATAGCACGACATAAATGACTGATATTGCTGCACAAAAATCGACGAACAACAGTCCGGCGCCTGCCATCATCGTGTCGCGGCTCGGTGACCGCTCGATCGTGTTGATCGGAATGATGGGAGTTGGCAAATCGTCGATTGGCCGCCGGCTCGGGGCGCGTCTTGGCATTCCCTTTGTCGACGCCGACGCCGAAATCGAAAAAGCGGCCGGCATGAGCATCGCCGATATATTTGCCCGGCATGGCGAGGCGGCCTTTCGCAGCGGCGAAGCGCGCGTGATCGCTCGATTGCTCAACGGTGGTCCGCAGGTTCTGGCGACCGGCGGCGGAGCGGTGATGAATCCGGAGACCCGCGCGCTGATTCAAGCGCGCGGCGTTTCGATCTGGCTTTCGGCCGAATTCGAACTTTTGCTGCGACGGATCAGTAAGCGGAAAGCGGAGCGGCCGATGCTGCAGACCACCGATCCTGCCACCACGCTGCGGCAGCTCTTGGCGGCGCGCGAACCGATTTATGCGCAAGCCGATCTCACGGTGCAGTCGCGCGACGTGCCGCACGACGCCATTGTCGCCGAAATCGTCGAGCGCCTCGTCGCCTTTCTTGAGGCGGCCCAGCGGAGCCAGCCATGACCGCACTCGTGCGTGACGATGCTGTCGTCGTGCCGGTCGCACTCGGGGCGCGCAGCTATGACATCGTGATCGGACCTGGCGTCATCGCCAGTCTTGGAACGCGGATTGCCGAACTGCGCCCGGACGCCAAAGCTTTTCTCATTAGCGACGAAAATGTCGCCGCGCATGCCATGGCGGCCGCGCAGGCGTCGCTCAAGCGCGCCGGCATAGCCAGCAGCCAAATGATCGTTCCGCCGGGCGAGTCGTCGAAAAGTTATCGGATGTTCGAACAGATCTGTGAGGCCATTCTCGCTGCCCAGATCGAGCGCGACGATCTGGTTGTTGCGCTCGGCGGCGGGGTGATCGGCGATCTCGCCGGTTTCGCCGCCGCCGTGGTGCGGCGCGGGCTCGATTACGTGCAGGTACCGACGACGCTTTTGGCTCAGGTCGATTCTTCGGTCGGCGGTAAGACCGCCATTGATTCAAGGCTGGGGAAAAATCTGATCGGGGCATTTCACCAGCCGATCCTGGTTGTCGCGGATACCGCGCTCCTTGACACGCTGCCGGAGCGCGAATTCCGCTCCGGCTACGCCGAGCTCGTGAAATACGGCCTTCTTGGCGACGCCGCGTTTTTTACCTGGCTGGAGGCACATTGGCGCGACATCTTCGCCGCAAGCTCGTTGCGCAATTCGGCGCGCGAGCACGCCGTGGCGGTCGCCTGCCGCGCCAAGGCGGCGATCGTCGGTCGCGACGAGTGTGAGACCGGGGATCGCGCGCTCCTCAATCTCGGCCATACTTTCGGTCACGCCCTGGAAGCGGCCTGTGGATTTTCCGATCGGCTGCTGCACGGGGAGGCGATTGCCATAGGCATGGTGCTCGCCTTTGAATTCTCCGCCCGCCGCGGCTTTGTGCCCGCGGCCGAGGCCGCGCGGGTCAAGCGTCACTTCGCCGAAGTGGGCCTGCCGGGGAGCCCGTCCGAGATTCCGGGACCGCTGCCCGGTCTTGACCAGGTCATGGAACTGATTGCCCAGGACAAGAAAGTAAAGCGGGGAATGCTTACATTTATCCTCGTTCGCGCCATCGGCTCGGCCGTGATCGAAACCGGAGTCGAAGAGCGCGAGATCCGAGCGTTTTTGAACGAGAAACTTGCCAGGCGATGAGCGTTCTCGATTTGCTGACCGTATTGGCGGTCGTTCTGTGCCTTTTGATATCGGCGTTCTTTTCCGCGAGCGAGACCGCCCTCGCCGCGTCCTCGCGCGCCGCGATGATGCGTCTGGAAAAGCAGGGCAACCGTGACGCCGGCATCGTCAACCGGCTGATGGCGACTCGCGAGCGGCTCCTTGGCGCGATCCTGTTCGCCAACAATTTTACCAATATCGCCGCGTCGACTTTGGCGACCGGGCTGTTGCTCGCCTATTTCGGCGAGGCCGGCGTGATTTATGCGACCTTCGCGATGACGCTGGTGATTTTCATTCTCGCCGAAGTTTTGCCCAAGACGGCGGCATTCAACGCCCCCGACCGCATGGCGCTGGCGGTGGCGAGCCCGGTGGAGCGGACCGTCCGCCTGTTTTCTCCGCTGCTGCGCGTCGTCGAGTGGCTTGTGCGCTGGATTTTGCGCTGTGTCGGCATGCCGGTCGGCAAGATTCAATCCATTTTGTCGCCCAGCGAAGAACTGCGCGGCGCCGTCGATTTGATGCACCGCGCCGGCGTGGTGGAGAAGCTTGACCGCGACATGATGGGCGGCTTGCTCGATCTGCGCGAGCTTACGGTCTCGGACGTCATGATCCATCGCACCAAAATGGTGATGCTTGATGCCGACGAGCCGCCGCGCGAACTGATCGATGCGGTGCTGGCGGCGGGCGTCACACGGATCCCGCTGTGGCGCAAGTCACCAGAGAACGTCATTGGCGTGCTCAACGCCAAGGAGCTGTGGCGCGCCTTGCACGCCGCTGGCGGGGACACCGCCAAGATCGACATTTCAGCCCTGGCGAAGCCGCCTTGGTTCGTGCCCGATACCACCCCGGTTGCCGAGCAGCTCAAAGCGTTCCGGCATCGCAAGACGCCGTTTGCGCTGGTCGTCGATGAATATGGCGAGCTCGAAGGTCTGGTTACACTCGAAGATATCATTGAAGAGATTGTCGGCGACATCAGCGACGAGCACGATATTGCAGTGCCGGGCGTGCGGCCACTTCCGGACGGCTCGGTTAATGTCGACGGCGGCGTGCCAATTCGCGATCTCAATCGGGCAATGGATTGGAACATTCCGGACGACCAAGCGACCACGATCGCCGGCATCGTCATTCACGAGGCTCGCTCAATCCCGGAGCCGGGACAGAGCTTCACGTTCTATGGGTTTCGTTTTCAGGTACTGCGCAGGACGCGCAACCGCATCACCGCCTTGCGCGTGGCCCCGCTCACCCGCAGACCGATCGCAAAGGCGAGCTGAATAAGTGCAGCTTCCATCGATCCCGGCGTCTGCATCGGCCATGTCCATCTCAAGGTCGCCGATACCGATCGCGCGCTTAGCCTTTATTGCGGCGTGCTCGGCTTCCAATTGATGCAGCGCCGGGGGCCGCAAGCGGCCTTAATTTCCGCCGGCTATCACCATCACATCGGGCTCAACACCTGGGAAAGCCGCGGCGGCAATCCGCCACCTCGGGGCAGCACCGGTCTCTATCATTTGGCCGTGCTCTATCCGAGCCGCGCGGCACTCGCCGACGCGTTGCGGCGTTTGATGGCGGCCAACGTTGCGCTCGAGGGCGCTTCCGATCACGGCGTGAGCGAAGCGCTTTATCTGCGCGATCCTGATGACAACGGCGTCGAACTTTATTGGGATCGCCCGCGCGAGCAGTGGCCTCGCAATGCGAACGACGAGCTTGCGATGTTCACTGCGCTGCTCGATCTGATCGCGCTGCTCAGAGCCCGAGTTGGCGCCGCAAGCGGCGGTCGTCGCGCGGTAGGTCAGCCGGTTTCTCCGGGCGCCGCCGCATGAATGGCAAGCGCATGCACCCGGCCTTTGAGTTCGTTGGCGAGTGCCGCGTTGATCATGCGGTGGCGTTCAAGCCGGGTCTTTCCGCGGAACGCCTGCGCTACAATATAGAGGCGGAAGTGCGTCTCGCCGCCCGGCCGGTGCCCGGCATGTCCCTCGTGCAAATGGGATTCGTCTTCCACGTGCAGGCTCTCCGGCGCGAAGGCCGCAATCAGCTTGGTCGTTATGATGTCGTGCATTCCCATTTCAGGCCCGATCCAGAAAAGGGCGGCTTGGCGACAATAAAGCGTTAGGAGTAACGGCGCGACGCGCCGATTTGACCGCTGTCAAGTCTTGAACCTCGCTACGACACGCCCGCATAATCTCATGATGCGAACCAATTCGCCGCTGTTCGATCGGATTCGGGTCAAGCCGGAGCACGACCGCCGTCACGCCGCGGAGCTTCCCGGCTGCCAATGGCCCGGCTGCACGGCATCGGCAACGCACCGCGCGCCGAAAGGCCGCCTGCGCGCCAGCGAATACTGGCAGTTCTGCCTCGAACATGTGCGAGAATATAATAATTCATATAATTTCTTCGCAGGCATGAGCGAAGATGCGATTGCGAAATACCAGAAGGAGGCCCTGACCGGGCATCGGCCGACCTGGAAAATGGGTTCGATCGGCGGCAAACGCACCCGCAGTGCGGCACGGGACTTTGGCGATGCCGACTGGGCGGCCGACGATCCGTTCTCGTTGCTTGGCGAATGGGGGACGAGGCGCGCCGGCCATGCGCGCACCGCGCCGGAGGGACGCAAGATTTTCAATGCGCAGCGCCGCGCGCTGGATGTTCTCGGGCTTGAAGCGGACGCCAAACGGGCCGATATCAAGTCTAAGTTCAAGATCTTAGTTAAACGGCATCATCCCGACGCCAATGGTGGCGATAGGGGTTCCGAAGCGCGGCTCCGGGAGATTATCCAAGCCTATAATTACTTGAAATCGGCCGGTTTCTGCTGATTTTTCCGCCGTTCGTGGGTGGCTTTCGCCGCCTCGGAACTTTCTGCTAAAGCTACTACCGCAACCGGCCGCCGACGCCCGATTCGCGCCTCGGATTTGCTTTTCGCTCCCGAGCCGACGTCACGGAGGAGCAATGGCTCTCGCAACTGATACGACTACGGATTCCGGCTTACCGGACATGAAAGTGTCGGTCCGACAAGTGTTCGGAATCGACAGCGATTTGGAAGTCCCGGCCTATTCCGAACCGGACGAACATGTGCCGGAACTCGATCCGGACTATCGCTTCGACCGCCCGACTACGCTCGCCATCCTCGCTGGCTTCGCCCGCAACCGCCGCGTGATCGTCACCGGCTATCATGGAACCGGCAAATCAACCCACATCGAACAGGTGGCGGCGCGACTGAATTGGCCCTGCGTGCGGGTCAATCTCGACAGCCATATCAGCCGCGTCGATCTGATCGGCAAGGATGCGATTGTCATTCGCGAGGGGATGCAGGTCACCGAATTCCGCGACGGCATTCTGCCCTGGGCGCTGCAGAACAATGTGGCCTTGTGCTTCGATGAATATGATGCCGGCCGCCCCGACGTGATGTTCGTCATTCAACGCGTGCTGGAATCCTCCGGCCGCTTGACGCTGCTCGACCAGAACAAAGTGATCAAACCGCACCCGGCATTTCGGCTGTTCGCAACCGCCAACACGGTCGGACTCGGCGATACATCCGGGCTGTATCACGGCACGCAGCAGATCAATCAAGGGCAAATGGACCGCTGGTCGATCGTCACCACGCTCAATTATCTGCCGCACGACAATGAGGTCGAAATTGTGCTGGCCAAAGCCAAGCACTATCGCACCGCGGAAGGCCGCGACATCGTCTCGAAAATGGTGCGGGTCGCCGATCTCACGCGCAACGCCTTTATGAACGGCGACATTTCAACGGTAATGAGTCCGCGCACGGTCATCATCTGGGCCGAGAACACAGAAATTTTCAACGATATCGGCTTTGCCTTTCGGCTGACCTTCGTAAACAAGTGCGACGAATTGGAACGGCCGCTGGTGGCCGAATTTTATCAGCGTTGCTTTGGGCAGGAACTGCCGGAGAGCGCGGTCAATGTCGCATTGTCGTAGATCTGTCGTCCCTGCGAAAGCGGGACCCATAATCCCGGCGATGAGACTAAATCACGATAGTCGTGAAAATGGATTCCGGATTCGCCGCTTCACGGCGCCCCGGAATGACGATTGATAGATGACCTCCAACATCAAACCGAAGAGCGCAACCAAAGAAGCTCCGACCGAGCCCTTTAAGCGCGCCGTAGGAATTTGCCTCAAAGCGATTGCCGCCAAGAGCGATCTCGAAGTCAACTTTGCCTCGGAGCGGCCCGGCCTTGTCGGCGGCAAGGCCCGTCTGCCGGAGCCGCCGCGGCGATTAAACGAACGCGAGGCGGCAATCGTACGCGGCCATGCCGACGCGATCGCGCTGCGGCTCGCCTGCCATGATCCGACGGTCCATCGCAAGCTGGCGCCGGGGGGCCAACAAGCGCGCGCCGTATTTGAAGCCATCGAACAGGCCCGGGTCGAAGCAATTGGAGCGCGCCGCATGGGCGGCGTCGCGAAAAATCTCGGCGCCATGCTCGACGACCGCTTCCATCGCGGCAAATTTGACGAAATCACCGATCGCGCCGACGCACCTATTGAAGACGCACTGGCGATGATGGTGCGCGAGCGTCTCACCGGGCAGACGCCGCCGGCGACCGCGCGCAAGCTCGTCGATTTGTGGCGGCCGCTGATCGAGGAGCGCGCCGGCCGCGATCTCGATCGGCTCGAACGCGTGCTCAACGATCAGCGCCGCTTTGGCGATGTCGTGCACGATCTGCTCGACTGCCTGGATATGGGCGAGGATCGTTCGAGCCAATCCGACGAAGAGGAAGGCGAAGAGGGCGAGGACCGCAATCAGCAGGACGAGAGCGGACAAGACGGGGAAGCTTCCGATTCTGCCGAAAGCGATCAGTTGGCGGCAGAGGCGGAGGCCTCAGCCGACGAACTGCCGGATAGCGCCTCGGAAGCAGTCGACGCGCCGGCCGCTGAGATGGCTGACGATGCCGAAATGGCCGATTCGGAGAGCGCCGCCGAGCCATGGCGTCCGCGTCACCCGCGCAATGAGCCGCGCGGGCCGGATTATCGGCCGTTTACGGCGCGGTTCGACGAAACGGTCGGGGCCGAGGAATTGTGCGAGCCTGAAGAGCTCGATCGGCTGCGCGGCTACCTCGACAAGCAGTTGTCGCATCTACAGGGCGTGGTCGCCCGCCTCGCCAACCGATTGCAGCGGCTTCTCCTGGCGCAGCAAAATCGCGCCTGGGAGTTCGACCTGGAAGAGGGCTTGCTCGATCCGGCGCGGTTGTCGCGCGTAATCGTCGATCCTCTACATCCGCTGTCGTTCAAGCGAGAGAAGGATACCGATTTCAGGGACACCGTCGTCACCCTGCTCTTGGACAATTCCGGATCGATGCGCGGACGGCCGATCACCGTCGCCGCAACCTGCGCCGACATTCTGGCGCGCACGCTGGAGCGTTGCGGTGTCAAAGTTGAAATCCTCGGCTTCACCACGCGGGCGTGGAAAGGCGGCCAATCGCGCGAAGCATGGCTCGCTGCAGGCAAGCCGCCCAATCCCGGCCGGCTCAATGATTTGCGCCACATCGTCTACAAGGCGGCAGACGCACCGTGGCGGCGCGCGCGCAAGAATCTCGGGCTGATGATGCGCGAGGGGTTGCTCAAAGAGAATATCGACGGCGAGGCGCTCGATTGGGCGCACAAGCGGCTGCTAGGGCGGTCGGAAACGCGCAAAATTCTGATGATGATTTCAGACGGCGCGCCGGTCGACGATTCGACGCTGTCGGTCAATCCCGGTAACTATCTTGAGCGTCACCTGCGCTGGGTGATCGAAGAGATCGAGACTCGCTCGCCGGTGGAATTGATCGCGATTGGCATCGGCCACGACGTCACGCGCTATTACCGGCGGGCCGTCACCATCGTGGACGCCGAGGAGCTCGGCGGCGTCATGACCGAAAAACTCGCTGAATTGTTCGAGGAGCATCCGGCCGACGACAGGGCTCGCCCGGCACGGCGCCGCTTGACCGCGTAGGCACCGCAAGGCAGAGCGGCGCATTCGGCGACTGAAGCCGGCGGCCCTTTGGCGCAGCGAACGGATGAAGATCGTTAAGCCGTAGCCTGACGTTTTTTCGCGACCTGGCGTTTGATCTCAAGCGCGCGCGGGGACAAGTCGGCATCTTTCGCAGCGAGCAGGAAGGCGTCGAGGCCGCCGCGGTGATCGACGGTTTTCAGCGCATTCGCCGAAATCCGCAAACGGACCGAACGGCCGAGCGCGTCCGAGATCAACGTGACATTGAGGAGATTGGGCAAAAATCGCCGCTTGGTTTTGCGGTTGGAGTGGCTGACCCGGTGGCCGATCTGCCGCGTCTTTCC
>JBPYFG010000364.1:0-2942 GCA_051986365.1 Xanthobacteraceae bacterium | reverse complement strand
CGCTCGACGACGAACTCCTGACGCGCACCGTTGCGTTCTATCTCGCTTCGCCATCCAATCCGCAGGGCGCTGTGGCCGATCGGGCCTATCTGGAAAAGCTGACGGCACTGGCCCGGCGGTTCGGTTTTCTCGTCCTCTCCGACGAATGCTATTGCGAGATTTACAGCGCCAACCCGCCGCCCGGAATGCTCGAAGCCGCTGGCGCCGATTTCGCAAATGTCGTCGTCTTTCACTCGCTGTCGAAACGCTCCAGCCTGCCCGGCTTGCGCGTCGGCTTCGCCGCCGGCGACCGCAAATTTCTGGCGAGCTATCTGGAATTGCGCAATGTCGCCGCGCCGCAAGTGCCGACGCCATTGCAGCGCGTCGCCATCGCCGCCTATGGCGATGAGAAACATGTCGAAGACAATCGGCGTCTCTATCGCGAGAAATTCGATCTCGCCGATCAGATCATCGGCGATCGCTACAATTATCGCCGTCCCGCTGGCGGATTTTTCCTCTGGCTCGACGTCTCGGCTTTTGGCGGCAGCGAAGCGGTGACGCAGCGGCTATGGCGCGAAGCCGGCTTGCGGGTCGTGCCAGGCCGCTATTTGGCGCGCGAGCAGGCCGACGGCAGCAATCCCGGCGCCGATTATATCCGCGTGGCTATGGTGCAGGACAAAGCAATCACCGCCGAGGCGCTGCATCGGCTCGTCGCGGTGCTTGGGTAGCACATGACCGATGCATTGCAATCGGATCGTTTCGCGGACGCGGTGCAGCGCGCAAGCGGTGCGGACAATCACCTCTCCCCGCTGCGCCGGGAGAGGTCGGATTGCCAACGGGTCCGGCCCGAAGTGGCCGGCCAGATGACAAGCTCCGCAATCCGGGTGAGGGGGCGCATCCGCGATTCTCAGCCCAGCGGTCACGCCCCCTCATCTCGACCTTCTCCCCGCAAGCAGGGAGAAGGAGTGCATGCTCCGGTGCGCGCGGGGCACGAAAATCAGAGCCGAGCGAAGCCATGTCGATGATCGAGCGCAGCCTTGACGGCGTCGCCGCGCTGACCGGAGAGCTCGGCGCTATGGCGCGGCGGCGGGTCACCGAACTGTGCGGAATCGTGTTGATCAGCCTCGCCATGATGGCGGCTTTGGCGCTCGCCAGCTGGTCGGTGGTCGATCCATCGCTCAGCCATGCCACCGACGCTCGGATACGCAATCTGATGGGCTGGCCGGGCGCGGTCGCCGCCGATCTGATGATGCAACTCATTGGGCTCGGCGCGCTGGCCTTGATTTTGCCGGTCGCGATTTGGGGCTATCGCCTCTTGGGGCATCGCGCCATGGGACGCGAGCGGCTGCGCGTGATGCTGTGGCCGGTTGGCGCCGTGCTCGCGGCCGCCTTGGCCTCCTGCCTGCCGCGCAGCACGCATTGGCCGCTGCCGTGCGGACTTGGCGGTGTGATCGGCGACGCGATCCTGCGCTTGCCGGTTCTCTTGTTTCATGTGCCGATTCGCGGCGGCAACAGCGTTATTGCCGGCGTCGTGCTCGGCGCCGCGGCTATTGCCGCCGTCGCTTTCGCCTGTGGCCTGTTGTGGCGCGATGAGGATGACGATGAGGAGGCCGACGAGGAGCCGGCAGAGCAAAGCGAGGACAATGGTGACCGCAGCTGGATTTCGCTTGGCGGACTCATGCATTCGCTCTTAAGTCTGCGGGCGCGGTTGGCGCGACTGTTCACCGGCCGCAAGCGGCGGCCGATGCCGTCCCCCGATGCTGTCTTGCGCGGACGGATCGAACCGCGCTTCGCCGCGGACGCCGACAGCGACGAAGAGATCGACGAGGAGGAGGACGCGCCGGCGCCGGTGCGCAAGCCGCGTCCCCGGGCGCGGCGTTCCAGCGGCGGCTATGTGCTTCCGGCGCTGGAGTTTCTGAATCCGCCGAACCGGATCGGCCGCGCCACCGTATCGAGCGAAATCCTGCAGGAAAATGCCGTCGCGCTCGAAGGCGTGCTAGCCGATTTCGGCGTGCGCGGCGAAATCATCAATGCGCGACCGGGTCCGGTGGTGACGCTCTACGAGCTCGAACCGGCGCCGGGAATAAAGTCATCCCGCGTCATCAGCCTGGCCGACGATATCGCCCGCTCGATGAGCGCCCTGTCGGCGCGCGTCGCGGTGGTATCGGGCCGCAACGCCATCGGCATTGAATTGCCCAATCCGACGCGCGAACGGGTCTATCTGCGCGAATTGTTGGGATCGCACGATTATGCCGAGACTGCGGCGCGGCTGCCGCTCTGTCTCGGCAAAGCGATCGGTGGCGAGGCGGTGCTGGTCGATCTCGCGCGCATGCCGCATTTGTTGATCGCCGGCACCACCGGCTCCGGCAAATCGGTCGCCATCAACACGATGATCCTGAGCCTGGTTTACCGGCTGCGCCCGGATCAGTGCCGGTTGATCATGGTCGATCCGAAAATGCTGGAGCTCTCCGTCTATGACGGCATCCCGCATCTGCTCACCCCGGTCGTCACCGATCCGAAAAAGGCGGTGGTGGCGCTCAAATGGGCGGTGCGCGAGATGGAAGAGCGCTACAAGAAGATGTCGAAGCTCGGCGTGCGCAATATCGACAGCTACAATGCGCGGCTCGCCGAGGCCAAAAGCAAAGGCGAAAAACTCAGCCGCACGGTTCACACCGGCTACGATCGCCAAAGCGGCGAAGCGATCTACGAGAACGAGGAGCTCGATCTCGAACCGCTGCCCTATATCGTCGTCATCGTCGACGAAATGGCCGACCTGATGATGGTCGCCGGCAAGGACATCGAAGGCGCGGTGCAGCGGCTGGCGCAAATGGCGCGCGCCGCCGGGCTACACGTGATCCTCGCCACGCAGCGCCCCTCGGTCGACGTCATCACTGGCACGATCAAGGCAAATTTCCCGACCCGCATATCGTTCCAGGTGACCTCAAAGATCGACAGTCGGACCA
>JBPYFG010000363.1:0-7411 GCA_051986365.1 Xanthobacteraceae bacterium | reverse complement strand
CTACTCTCCCAGCGTTCGATCTAAATCTACGCAGTCTCGCCGCAGACGTGAAGGACCAGGGCGTTAGACCGTAACCTGTGTTCCGACCTCAACCACGCGATCGGTCGGAATCTGGAAGTAGTCGGTCGCGTCGTTGGCCGAGCGCGCCAAGGTGATGAACAGGCGATCCTGCCAGCGCGGCATTCCCGAATGCGTGGCCGGCCGCAGCGAACGCCGCGACAAAAAGAATGACGTCGACATGATGTCGAATTGCCAGCCGAGTTTGCGCGCGATCGCGAGCGAACGCGGAATGTTCGGCGTCTCCATATAGCCGAAGCGCAGCAGCACCCGCAAAAACGTCGACCCGACCGGCTCAATGCGCACGCGCTTGTCGCTGTCGACGCGCGGGGTGTGCGTGGTCTCGACGCTGAGAATGACATTCTTCTCGTGCAGCACCTTGTAGTGTTTAAGGCTGTGCAGCAGCGCCGTGGGTGCGCTGTGGGGATCGCTGGTGAGGAACACGGCGGTCCCCGGCACCCGCTGCGGCGGCTTCTTTTCCAGGATGCGGACGAGATCATCGAGCGGAGTTTCGAGCCGCCGCGTCTTGGCGTACAGAATCCGCGTGCCACGGCGCCAAGTATACATCACCAGCATCACTAATCCGCCGATCGCCAGCGGCACCCAGCCGCCCTCGACGACCTTCAAGAGGTTTGCCATCAGGAAGGTCAGGTCGATGAAGAGGAACGGCACCATCAACGCCGCAGCGGCGAATGGCGACCAGCGCCACATCCGCCAGATCACGATAAACGCCATCATGCCGGTCACAACCATGGTGCCGGTGACGGCGATGCCATAAGCCGAAGCCATGGCCGTCGACGAGCGGAACAGTCCCACCAGCAGCAGGACGCCGACGAGCAGGAGGCCGGTGACCCGCGGCATATAAATTTGACCGGCGAGCTGCGCGGAGGTGTGGCGCACTTCGAGCCGTGGCAACAGGCCAAGCTGGATTGCCTGACTGGTCAGCGAATAGGCCCCGGTAATCACCGCCTGGCTCGCGATCACGGTCGCGATTGTCGCTACCACCACCATCGGGATTAGCGCCCACTGCGGATAGAGCAGGAAGAACGGATTTTCGAGCGCCTTGGGATTATCGAAGACGAGCGCGCCCTGCCCCAGATAATTCAAAGCCAGCGACGGCAAGACCACGCAAAGCCAAGCGATCTGGATCGGACCGCGGCCGAAATGGCCGAGATCGGCATAGAGCGCCTCGGCGCCGGTAACGGCAAGAAATACTGCGCCCAGCGTGTACAGGCCAATGATGCCGTGATGCAAAAGAAAATCGATCCCGTACAAAGGATTGAGCGCCCATAACACGCCGGGATCGGCGGCCAACCAGAACACACCGGGGATGGCGATGACCACGAACCACACCATCATGATCGGGCCGAACAGCGCCGCGACCTTGGCGGTACCGCGTGACTGGCCGGCAAACAGTATGACCAAGATCACAACCGTGAGCGGTACTATGTATTCGTGGAAGGCCGGGGTGGCGACATCGATACCCTCGACCGCTGAGAGAACGGACAGCGCTGGGGTGATAACGGCATCACCGTAGAACAGGCCGGCACTGGCAATGCCAAGGAGCGCCACAACCCCGACGACTTTGCCGACGTGACCGACCGCGCGCGACGCCAGCGCCATCAGGGTCAGCGTGCCGCCCTCCCCGTTGTTATCCGCGCGCAGCAGGATCACCACGTATTTCAACGTAACGACGACGATAAGCGCCCACAGGATCAACGACAGCACGCCGATCACGGTGGCGCGCGTGATACCCCCGTGGTCTGGTCCGGATGCCGCCTCGAGCGCGACACGCATGGCGTAGAGCGGGCTCGTACCGATGTCGCCGTAGACAACGCCGATGCTGCCCACCGCGAGGCCCCAGAACCCGGCACGCGTTCGCGTGGGATGGCTGCCGTTCGCCGGCATTTCGCTTCCGGGCACAGAAGCGCTCAGACTATTGGTCATGGATTATGAACGGGACGTCTTGGTCCCTGCTCCGGATATGCCGTCCGCCCCCGGGGGCAGCCGCGGGCCTATACACCCATCGCACCCCGATGTCATGCCGCCGCAATGCCGACCTTCGTACCACCTCGCGCCCAGCCGCGTTGCGCACCGGAGATAGGAGCCAAGCCAGGCGACGGCCACCAGCCAAAAGGCCGCGAGGTAACGGATCGCGCCCTGAATGCGTTAAAACAGCGAGCCGTCGGCGGCGCGAGGCCGCGCTTTCGGGCAGGCCCCCGTGACCGCCGGCTAAAAAGACAGCAAGATAGTGGGCCATGAAACGGGCTGGTCCAGGGAGACAAGAGAATGCGTGAAATCGGTCATTTCGTCGGCGGCAAAATCGTCAAAGGAACGTCGGGCCGTTTCGGCGACGTGTTCAATCCCAATACCGGCGAGATCCAAGCCAAGGTGGCGCTCGCTGGTAAGAGCGAGGTGGAGAAGGCGATCGCCAATGCCGAAGCTGCCTTCCCGGCCTGGGCTGCGACCAATCCCCAGCGCCGCGCCCGCGTAATGTTCAAGTTCCTGGAACTGATCCAGAGCGAGTACGACGATTTGGCCCGCCTGCTCTCCTCAGAGCACGGCAAGACCTTCGCGGATTCCAAGGGCGACATCCAACGCGGCCTCGAAGTCGTGGAGTTCGCCTGCGGCATTCCGCACCTGATGAAGGGTGAATTCACCGAGGGCGCCGGACCCGGGATTGATCTTTTCTCCATGCGCCAACCGCTCGGCGTTGTCGCCGGCATCACCCCGTTTAATTTCCCGGCAATGATCCCACTGTGGAAATGCGCGCCGGCGATCGCTTGCGGCAACACGTTCATTCTCAAGCCGTCCGAGCGCGACCCTTCGGTGCCGCTGCGGATCGCCGAACTGTTTCTCAAGGCTGGGCTGCCGGAAGGCGTTCTCAACGTCGTCAACGGCGACAAGGAAGCGGTCGACGCGCTGCTCACCGATTCACGCGTAAGGGCGATCGGCTTCGTCGGTTCATCCGCGATCGCCGAGTACATTTTTTCGACCGGCACCGCGCATGGCAAACGCGTCCAATGCTTTGGCGGTGCCAAGAACCACATGATCGTGATGCCCGATGCCGACATGGACCAGGCCGTCGACGCCTTGATCGGCGGCGGCTACGGCTCCGCCGGCGAGCGCTGCATGGCGGTCTCGGTTGCCGTCCCAGTCGGGAAAAAGACCGCCGACACGCTTGTGCAAAAACTCATTCCACGGGTCGAGGGCTTGAAGATCGGCCCGGCCAGCGACCCTCAGGTCGACTACGGGCCGATGGTCACGCGCGACCTTCTCAATAAAGTCAAAGGTTATATCGAGGAGGGCATCAAGGAAGGCGCCAAGCTTGTCGTCGATGGACGCAATTTCAAGCTGCAGGGTTACGAGAACGGCAATTTCATCGGCGGTTGTCTGTTCGACGAAGTCAGGCCGAACATGCGCATCTACAAGGAAGAAATTTTCGGCCCGGTGCTGTCGGTAGTCCGTGCCAAAGATTATGAAGAAGCGCTGCGCCTGCCGTCCGAGCACGAATACGGTAATGGTGTCGCCATCTTCACGCGCGATGGCGATACCGCGCGCAATTTCACGAGCCGGGTTCAAGTCGGCATGGTTGGGATCAATTTTGCGATCCCGGTGCCCTTGTCCTATTACACTTTCGGCGGCTGGAAGCGTTCGGGCTTCGGCGATCTCAATCAGCACGGACCCGACGCGGTGCGCTTCTATACCAAGACCAAGACGGTGACGGCACGCTGGCCATCGGGCACCAAGGAAGGCGCCGAATTCGTCATTCCGACCATGCGGTGACGGCAGTACGGCTGAGCCGCCGACTAGTCAGCGAGAATCTAATGTTCCGCCTCAGGAGGGCTTGAGGCTGGCGCGTCGCCTGAGACAGGTTTCGGCTCATCGCTCGAAGCAGGCTTGGCTGCATCTGGCGAGGTGGGTCTGGCGAACCTCTGGCCGAGATAGCGCGGCATCACGACGCGCTCGCCTTCGCTCAAAGCCGCGCTCTCGGATTTTCGATTGACCTGCGCCACCGCCCAGACCGGCACATGATACTCCGCCGCAAGACTGTGCAGCGTGTCGCCGGCGTGGGCCGAAATCGCCACGCCTGAGTCCCACAATTCGATCGGACCGGCGGCCGCAAAAACAATGCGCAGCGGCACGGCCTCGCCTTCGCCACCAGCAACCATCGACCTGACTTTGGCGGCCAAGAGCTCCTGGATGCGGCTGAATTTGTCGAGATTGACGTGAATGATTTCGCTGCGATCCTTGAGATTGTAGCTGGCGTAGTGGCCATGGAAACCGGGGCCGGGCGCGAGGTCACCGCCACCGAGTATATTGGATGACTGGTAGAGGTTGATATAGCGATGCACATTCGCCGGGATGCTGTCGGAACCGCGGTTAGGATCGTAAGTGATAAGCAGGCTCACCGGGACACGCGCCGCCCCGAGCGCTTGGGCGAATTCAACAGCGGAATTACCGCCAATCGAATGGCCGACCACGGCGATGGGCTTGGGGTCGCGCCGATAATCGCTGATCGCTTGATCGGCCACGCCGCGCCAGCTCGCGTGGGAGTAGTTGCCGGCGGCGATGCCGCTGCGATTAATCCGCGCCGCCAACTCGTCCATGCCCCAATCGATCTGCGGGATCAGCCCATAGAACAGATAGGCGCGTCCGCGAACGGCTTGCTCGGCTTCAGCCCTCGTGTTCAGACATGCGGAAATGACGATCGCCGCCGCGATGGCAAGCAAGGCGAATGCAGTTTTCTTGCGCTGGACCATGACTTTGCCGAGTTTGATGGATGAATCGACTGCGAGATGGTATCGATCGGGCTATACATGCCGCAGAGCGCCGCCCCCCATCGCTTTAGCCCGAGGCCGCGCCAAATGCCACCAATACTGGGAGAAATTATGGCCCCTTATAGTCGGGTGAAAGTTCCCCATCGCCAGCGACGTTACTGGCCCCGATTACTTGATTGAACCCATGACGTTTCTCAAAAAACTAATGAGCGGCCAAATCGCCCTGTGGTGCGTTTTCTGGCTGATCGGAAGTCCACTCACCGTCCTTTGGTATTTGGGCGGTGTATGCACGGCCGTAGGCTGCGGCATTCAGGATACGACGGTTGCCGCGATCTTGCTGGCCTTATTTGCGCTATCTAGCCTAGCCATACCGCTTGCGTCAGTCGGAGTTTGGCGAAGCGCATCAAAATACCCGCGGCAGACATGGTCGCAAACGCTGCTCGCAATTGGCGCCAAATTGTGCGCAGTCGTGTCGAGTTTGCTGGCGGTGATAGGCCTTGCGGTTCTCCTCTACATCGGCTTTTACTTTTTCATAAATCCCCTCCTCGATCATGCCTGATCTGCACAGTTATCTTGGTTTTCGCATCGCCAGGAAGGCGGCCATGGCGCGCATTGATCTTGGCCTCCTTGCAAGAAGGTCCCGAACGCGAGTAATCGAGCGAGCAGGCAACAATTGGGAGGGTGCCCTAATGTCACGTCTTGGCACGATTTTGGCGCTCATCGGAATCGGCCTGACATTCTCGGCCTGCGGCTACAACACAATTCCAACGCTCCAAGAACAGGCAAAAGCGCGCTGGTCAGATGTGCAGAACCAGTATCAAAGGCGCGCCGATCTGATCCCGAATCTTGTAGCGACGGTCCAGGGATATGCCGCACAGGAGAAAAATGTTCTGACCGCCGTCGTCGAGGCGCGCGCTAAAGCGACGCAAATAACGGTCAATGCTTCCGATCTTACCGATCCCGACAAGCTCAAAGCTTTCCAGGATGCCCAGGCGCAATTGACCGGCGCTCTCGGCCGTTTGCTGGCGGTGTCGGAGAATTATCCGGACCTTAAATCCAACGCCAATTTCCTCGCCCTGCAATCGCAGCTGGAAGGTACCGAGAACCGCATCGCGGTGGCGCGGCGCGACTATATCGACGCCGTACGGACTTTTAACACCGCGCTGCGCACATTCCCGACGGTAATCTGGGCCAAGACGGCATTTTCCGGCGAAAAGCCTATGGCGGATTTCACGGCAAGCGAAGGTTCGGAGAAGCCGCCCACGGTGAAGTTCTGAAATTTTAAAAGTCTGCCGCAGTGAGACGCGCCGCTATACCGGTTGCCGCAGCCGTTCTCGGCTTTGCGTCGCTCGTTGCCTTCGCGCTCGACTATCCGGCGCTGACCGGCCGCGTGGTCGATCAGGCCAATGTCATTAGCGCGCAAAGCCGCGGCGCGCTCGAAACAAAGCTTAAGGAGCTTGAAGATAAATCCAGCATTCAGCTCGTCGTCGCGACGGTAAAATCGCTGCAGGGCAACGACATCGAGACTTACGCCAATGGACTGTTTCGATTCTGGAAACTTGGCCAAGCGCAGAAAAACAACGGCGTGCTGCTGCTGGTCGCGCCGGCGGAACATAAGGTCCGTATTGAAGTCGGTTACGGCCTCGAAGGCACGCTGACCGACGCGCTGTCCTCGGTCATCATCGCGAGCGCCATCATACCGCGCTTCAAAGCAGGAGACTTTTCCGGCGGAATCGAACGCGGTGTCGACGGTATCATTAATGTGCTCAGCGGCGACAGTGCCGGCTGGCAAGCGAAGGTCGACGTCCGGCGCGAAGACGCCTCGGCTGATTTCGACAAGCTGTTTCCGTTCCTGTTCTTCTTATTAGTGATCTTCATCTGCTGGTATCTCATTCACCATTCCGGCGGCGGGCCGACCGGGCGCGGCACAGGCCGAAGGCGCGGCACGCCGATCTTCATTCCCTATGGTGGGCCTGGCTGGGGCTCGGGATGGGGAGGCGGCGGGCTCGGGGGCGGATTCGGGGGCGGTTTCGGCGGAGGCTTTGGAGGCGGAGGCGGATCGTCAGGCGGCGGCGGCGCATCCGGGAGCTGGTGATGGAGTTGACGAAAGAGGATTATGACGCTGTTGCCGCCGCGATCCGCGAAGCGGAAAAGCACACCTGCGGCCAAATCGTTTGTGTGCTTGCGCACACTGCATCGGCCTATGCCCACGTTCCCATTTTGTGGTCGAGCCTGTTAGCGCTGTTCACGCCTTGGCCGCTGATTTATTTCACGCAATGGAGCGTGCAGCGTATCTTCCTGGCGCAGCTCATCGTCTACCTCGTTGCCGCTGTCGTGTCGTCCTGGGCGCCACTGCGTATTCTGCTCGTACCGCGCGCGGTGCAGCGCGCTCGCGCCCACCGCGCCGCTCTCGAGCAATTCGTCTTGCGCGGGATTAGCCGCACGCGCAATCGCTGTGGCGTGCTCATCTTCGTGTCCTTGGCCGAGCACTACGCGCGCATCGTTGCCGATGAGGGCGTGGCGCAAAAAGTGCATGCCTCGGAGTGGCAGGCGGCGATCGATGCGCTGACAAC
>JBPYFG010000362.1:0-3299 GCA_051986365.1 Xanthobacteraceae bacterium | reverse complement strand
CGAATTTACAAGCCGGCCCGCACCGCGATGCAGTCGGGCGAGGCGAAGACCAAGGAATGGGTGTTGGACTACGAGCCGGAACAACCGCGCGCGGTCGAGCCGCTGATGGGCTGGACCAGCTCGGGTGACATGAAGCAGCAGCTACGGCTTTTATTCGACACCAAGGAAGAAGCCATCGCTTATTGCGAGCGCAACGGGATTGCCTACCAGGTATTCGAAAGCCCGCCGTTGCGGCGGCAGCGCATTTCCTATTCCGATAATTTTGCATATACGCGGCGTATGCCCTGGACCCATTGAGGCCAGGGTTTCAGGGGAACGCACACAAGCTTGTGAGGACGATGTGTTCGATCCTCCTCGGCTTTGTGATTGGCGCCTCGGCTTGCCTGCGACTATGACACCGCGTGGGAAGGCGATTTGTTGACCGTCTGTGCAGGAGGAAATCGATGCCGGGCAGGTTTACGGCGACCCAATCCATCACTGAGATCCATTGCGAGCGCCGCAAAATTTTGCAGGGCGGCCTCATTGCGCTGGCTGCAATTCCCTTGACCGGCGTGACCGGGCGGCTCGCTGCAGCGGCCGAGGCCGCGGTCGTCATTCCGCCGCCGGCCCAGGATTCCCCGTCAGTAGGCGCCGGCTCGCTACAAACCGCGGTTCTGGCGGGCGGCTGCTTCTGGGGCGTTCAAGCCGTCTATCAACACACCAAAGGCGTCACCAAGGCGCTGTCCGGCTATGCCGGCGGACAAAAGGATTCGGCGCATTATGAGATGGTCGGCACCGGGCGGACCGGACATGCCGAATCCGTGTCGATCACCTACGACCCACGGCAGATCTCCTATGGCAAGATTCTGCAGATTTACTTTTCGGTGGCGCACAATCCGACCGAACTCAACCGCCAGGGTCCCGATTTTGGTGCGCAATATCGGTCCGCGATCTTCTATGCCGATGACGAGCAGAAGCGGATCGCCAGCGCCTATATTGCCCAGCTGCAACAGGCGCATGTTTTCGGTTCGCCGATCGTCACCAAGCTTGAGCCATTATCCGGTTTCTATCCGGCCGAGGACTATCACCAGGATTTTCTGGTCCTGCATCCGAGCTACCCCTACATCGTGTTCAACGATCTACCGAAGCTCGATAACCTCAAGCAGGTGTTTCCGGACTACTATCGCGACACGCCGGTCACCGTGATGGCGTCGAGCAAGCCGAGCCAGTAATCAGCCGAAACCAGCCCAAATCCGACCGAGCAGGGCCGGGGGGATGACGCATCCCCTGCGACCTGTTCGCTATAGCCTTAGCCCCCACTCCAAGTTATCGTTAGCACTGGAGAACGGGCGGCAAACAAGCCCGCTCCGCGCAACGAAGGAAACGGGGAGACAGCCCATGGCTATGGCGACAACGGTAGGCACCTTACCGGAGGCCGAACACAGCGCGCAGCTGCGCAAAGCAGTCATCGCATCGACGGTCGGCACGGCAATTGAGTGGTACGACTTTTTCATTTACGGCACTGCCGCCGGCCTGGTGTTCGGCAAACTCTATTTCCCCAACGAGGATCCGCTTTCGGCGACGCTGCTTGCCTTCGGAACCTACTTTATCGGTTTCGTCGGACGTCCGATCGGCGCCGCGATCTTCGGTCACTACGGCGACCGCATCGGCCGCAAGGCAACCCTGATCGCGACCCTGCTGTGCATGGGGCTAGGGACCTTCGCCATCGCCTTCGTTCCGACCTATGCCTCGATCGGCATCTGGGGTGCGATCATTCTGACCGTCCTGCGGATGATCCAAGGCATCGGTGTCGGCGGCGAATGGGGCGGCTCGGTGCTGCTGGCGATGGAATGGTCCCGCACACATGGCCAGCGCGGCCTGATCGCGTCGTGGCCGCAATTCGGCGTGCCGTGCGGACTGCTACTGTCGAATTTTGCGATTTTAGCGTTTAGCGCCTGGGCCGGCGACGAGTTTGCGACCTGGGGCTGGCGCGTGCCATTCGCGCTCTCGATCATTCTGGTTGGCATCGGTCTGTGGATCCGGCTCGGCATTCTCGAGACGCCGGTCTTTCAGGAAATCCTGGCCAACGAGAAGGTCGAGAAGGCGCCGGTCCCCGAAGTGATCAAGAAGCAGCCGAAGGAGATTATTCTCTCCGCCTTGCTGCGGATGTCCGAGCAGGCGCCATTCTACGTGTTTACCGCTTTCATTTTCGCCTATGCGGTCGGCACGTTGAAGATGTCGCGCGACCTGATCTTGGCGGCGGTTATGGCTGCCGCCTTCGTGTCGTTCTTCACTATTCCGATTGCCGGGCATCTGTCCGACAAGATCGGACGCAAGAACATGTATCTGATCGGCGTCGTAGTTATGGGGATCTTCGGGTTCATCTACTTCGCGATGGTGGACACGGCGGCTCCTGTGGCGGTCGTCATTGCTATTATACTGTCGCTTATCCCGCACGATCTGCAATACGGACCGCAAGCGGCATTGATTGCCGAGGCGTTTACGCCGCGTTTGCGCTATAGCGGCGCTTCGCTCGGCTATCAGTTGGCCTCGATCATCGCCGGTGGTCCGGCGCCGATCATCGCGACTTGGCTGTTTGCTACGTATCACACCGGTTACGCGGTCTCGGTGTACATTGCGGTACTGGCGGTCATAAGCTTCATCGCAACGGCGATGATGCCCGACTATACGGGCAAGGATATTTCGGACGACGCCTACAGCGAGGACTAGCGCGAATTGGCATAAGCGGGCATCGCAAATGCCCGGTTCGCACTTCAAGCCCGGTTCTGGTTGACCCAGAGCCGGGCTGTGCTTTGAGAGGCTTTTTCTTTGAGGGCGACTACAGCACGAGATTGGTCTGCGGATCGATCAGGTGCATGTGCTCCATGTTGGCGTAAAGCCGCATGGTTTCGCCGGGCCCGGCGGCGCTGCCGGGTTCGACACGACCGCAGATCTCCTGGCCGTCGACGGTGAAGAAGACCATCGTCTCCATCCCCATCGGCTCGACCACATCGAGGGTGACGGCAAATTCGCAGTTCGGATCGCGATCGCTGCGCCGCGGCTCGGTGATGTGCTCCGGGCGTAGCCCGAGCGTCAGGTCCTTTCCGGTGAGCTGCTGGTAGCGCGCGGTTCGCGCCGCCGGTACCGGCAAGCTGATCTTACCGGAAATGCGCACCCGCAGCCCAGCGCCATTCTGCTCGAGGCGGCAGTGCATGAAATTCATCGCCGGCGAGCCGATGAAACCGGCGACGAAACGCGTCTTCGGGCGATGATAAAGGTCCTGCGGGCTTGCGATCTGCTCGATCGAACCGCCGTTCATG
>JBPYFG010000361.1:0-7734 GCA_051986365.1 Xanthobacteraceae bacterium | reverse complement strand
GCGCCTATGTCGAGCACGATCGGAAATCGCTGAACCAGTTTCTCGACACCTGGGAACGCGATTGGATGGTGACCAAGGTCAGTCCAAAAACCGCCGAGCGCTATTCGGAACTGCTGCGGATCCATGTTCGCCCGGCACTCGGCGACAAGCGCATGCAGGCGATCCGCGCCGAGGATCTGAACCGGCTTTATGCGCAGCTGCATGGGAAGATTGCCCCGCGCACCGTGAAGCATGTACACCGGCTCCTGCATCGCATATTCGGTCACGCGTATAAGTGGCGCGCGATCAAGCACAACGTCATTGCGCTGGTGGACTCCCCCAAGGTGCCGCCGACCGAGGCGGCGGTGCTGCAGGCGGCCGATATCCCGCAATTGTTTGCGGCGCTGCGCGGCCATGAGTTCTATCCGATCGCCGTCCTGGCGCTCGGCACCGGCATGCGCCGCGGCGAGCTGCTGGCGCTGCGCTGGCAAGACGTCGATCTAGACGGCGGCAGCCTCAAAGTCGAGCGCAGCCTCGAGGAGACCAGTAACGGATTGCGGTTCAAACCGCCAAAATCTGCCCGGTGTCGCCGGACCATCTCGCTCGCCCCTGCGGTGATTTCCGAGCTGCGTGCCCATTGGCGGGCGCAGCAGGAGCAGCGGCTAGCCTTGGGCCTCGGCAAGTCGCCCGCCGACGCGCTGGTGTTCGCCAAATACGACGGCACCCCGTTCAGCCCCGATCGCCTGAGCGGGGATTTCACCCGGGTGACGAAGGCTGCCGGCTTGCCGCATGTCAGCCTGCATACGATGAGGCACACGCATGCGTCACAGCTGATCGCGGCCGGCGTCGATATCCGGACCATCAGCCGGCGATCGGGCAGCCGACATCACGCAGGAGATGTTCGCCGGCGCCGGGATCGGGCAGTAATAGTTGCAAAAGGGTAGCAGAATCGCCCTTTGTTCTAATGGCGCACTTTCTACGCCGTTGAAATCATAGCCATAAATTGGATCACTGCGGCGCTCTCAAGCGGTCAAGCAGCCCGCTCGAGGCAAAACCATCGGGAATTTCGCCGATCGAAGCTTGAAAATTGCGAATGGCGAGCCGGGTGCGGGGGCCGAGCAGGCCGTCGGGTTCGCCGGCATCGAAGCCGCGCCGCGCCAGCAATTGCTGCATTTCATAGCGCTCGTCGAGCGTGAGAACGCGCTCCTCGCGCGGCCACGGCTGCACGAACGGGCCGCCGCCGCGCAGCCGATCGGCAAGATGGCCGATGGCAAGCGCATAGGCCTCGGCCGGATTGTATTTCATGATCACGCGGAAATTTTGCAGCATCAGAAATGCGGGTCCGCGGGCGCCCGCCGGCATCAGCAAATAGGCGCGGGCATCCGGCTCGCGGAATGAACCGCCGCCGGCGCGGCGCACGCCGAGACCTTCCCACTGCCGAAGCGTCATCTGCCGCGAACGGTCGGCCAAGAGAAAATCAAAACCGGAGGGCAGTACGACCTCATAACCCCAACGCTGTCCGGCCACCCAGCCGTCGGTTTTCAAATTGTTCGCTGTCGAGGCGATGACATCGGGGATCGAGTCGACGACGTCGCGCCGTCCATCGCCGTCGAAATCGACCGCATATCGCTTAAACGAGCTCGGCATGAATTGTGTCGGACCGAATGCGCCGGCCCATGAGCCGACCAGGCGCTCAGCCGGGACGTCGCCGCGCTGAAGGATTTCCAGCGTGGATAGAAATTCTTCGCGGAAGTAATCCTGCCGGCGTCCGACGCAAGCCAAAGTCGCGGTCGAGCGGATCACCGGACGGTCGCCGCCGAGCGTGCCATAGTTTGACTCCACGCCCCAGATCGCCGCGATGATGGCGGGATCGACGCCATAAGCGCGCGCCACGGCCGCGAAAGTCGGCGCATACTGCGTAAGCACTTCGCGGCCGCGGGCAATCCGCTCGTCGCTGACCAGCACGTCGAGATAGTCCCAGGTTGCTTTGGTGAATTCAGGCTGCGCATCGAGCTTGTCCATGATGCTCAGGTCCGGCGTGAGGCCCGTGGTGAAATGTTCGAATGTCGCGCGCGAAACCCCGCGCCGCGCGGCCTCCGGCCACAAGCGCTCGATGCAATTGCCAAAATCGGCGGCGGCGGCCCGTATCGCATCGCCCGTCATCAGCGGATTGCCGGACGCGCCCGATTGGCCGCTCCAGCCAGTTCCGGTATCCGCGGTGTCAGGCGCAGATCCCGGAACCGCATTGGACGACGGCTGTTGAAACAGGCGCGTCAGCCAATTGTCGCTTTGTTGGGCTAAGGCCTGGCCCCCAACCGCAACGGTCAGGAAGGCTGCGGCAAGCCCTGGAAAGACGCTTTTTTGGGGAATCATGAAAGTGCAAGTCTCTGTTGCCGGGCAGAATAGGCGTCCGTGCCGCCAATGTGCATCGAATCACTAACAGCGGGTTTCCCTTGCTGTCCGCTCGACGATTTGCCACAACCGCGTCGCGTCGCTCTGTTCCACATGATTTGACCTCTAGCGATCAGTTTGGACAACAATTTGGACAGCTATCTGGCACCGTTCTGCCACGGCCCATCGCAACCGCATGAAACCCGTTCGTAAAGCCGTTTTTCCCGTAGCTGGGCTTGGCACCCGCTTCTTGCCCGCGACCAAGGCCATGCCGAAAGAGATGCTGCCGGTTGTCGACCGGCCGCTGATCCAGCATGTCGTGGATGAAGCCCGCCAGGCCGGCATCGAGCATTTCATTTTCGTGACCGGCCGCAACAAGGGCGTCATCGAGGACCATTTCGATCGCCAGTTCGAACTCGAAATGACGCTGCTCGAACGGCAAAAGCACAAGATTCTCGATTATCTCAATCAAGATTTGCCGGTGCCGGGCTCCACCAGCTTCACGCGCCAGCAGGAGCCGCTTGGGCTCGGCCATGCGGTTTGGTGCGCGCGCGAACTGCTCGGTCGCGAACCGTTCGCGCTGTTACTGCCGGACGTCCTGGTGCAGCATCAGCAAGGATGTCTCGCGCAGATGATCGAAGCGGCGCGCGGGCTCCCGGTGAACGCAAATATCGTGGCGGTGGAGGAAGTGCCGCACGAGCGGGTCGATCAATATGGCGTGGTCGGCATCGGCGAGCGCAACGGGAAAATGTTTTCCATCACCAGCATGGTCGAGAAACCGCCGCCGGACCGCGCCCCCTCAAACCTGATCTTGACCGGACGCTACATCCTGCAGCCGGAAATTCTAGACACCCTATCACGGCAGGAACGCGGCGCCGGCGGCGAAATCCAGCTAACTGACGCGATGATTCAGCTCGCGCAGAGCCAGCCGTTCTATGGCCTGCAATTCGACGGCCGCAGCTTCGATTGCGGCTCCAAGATCGGCTTTCTCGCCGCCAACGTGTCCTATGCTTTGGCGCGTGCCGATATCGCGCCGGGCTTTCGCGCCGAGATCAAAAAAATCCTTGGCGAATAGCGCTAAGGCTTGATGGCGGTCAGGCCGATCACCGCCGACATGCCGGCATGCGCAACGCCTTCACGCATTTCGCGCTCTTCCTCGACGATCTCCAAATCGAGAAAATCGCCGAATTCCTGCTCAAGCATCGCCCGCGTATAGAGATTTTCCAGTCGCTTCGGCCCACCGGTGCCGTGCTGCAATTGCTTCGGCGTGTAGCCCTGGATGATCAGAAGCCCGCCGCGCTTGAGCGCGCGCCGCATGCCGCGCCACTTTATTGTGCGCTCGGCGGGCGGACTGAATTGCGCAAAAATTTCGACCACGACGTCAAAGGCAGCCTGCGGATAGTCCCAAACGTGCACGTCGGCCTCAACGAAAGTGACCTTCACACCTCGCTCGGCGGCGAGCGCGCGGGCCTTGTTCTGGGCAGCTGGTGAAAAGTCGAGCGAACCGACATCGAGGCCCTGTTCGGCGAGCCACACGCCATTGCGGCCCTCGCCATCGGCGACCGCGAGCGCTCGACCGCGCCGCGGCAAGAGTTTCACGCAGGATTTGAGAAAGTAATTCGGCTCTTTGCCGAACGCATAATCGGGCGTCGCGAATCGCGCTTCCCAGCGCGCGTATTCGTTCATCTCCTGGTGAGCTGACATTCGTGGACGACAATCCGGTAAAATGGGCGTGAGTCTCAAGCTTTCCGTTCGTACCGCTGCCACGCCGGAAACAGAAGTCCGGCGAACACGGCGAGCGCTAGCATTTCCGCTGGCCATGGCCAGCGCGCCACCGATGCAATGACGCCGACCAGGATCGCGGCGAAGCCGAGCCACAGCGCGAAACGGCCCGGCCGGAGCGCCTCGATCGCAAACAAGATGAGCGCAACCGAAAACCACACCCAGGAGACCAGCGAGCCGTCTTGCAGCATCAAACCCAGCCTTTCAACTCGCGCATGGCGAGGTGCCACAGCATTAGTATGCCGGGTTCGCTGTCGTTGAGACAAGGAATTGCCGCAAAGTTTTCGCCGCCGTGACGCATAAACATGCGCGCATTATCGATCTTGATTTCTTCCAGCGTCTCTAGACAGTCGGCGGAAAAACCCGGTGTGATTACGACAAGGTTTTTGACGCCCTTGCGCGCCAGCGTCCGCACCGTGGTGATGGTGTAGGGCTCGAGCCATTGCGCGCGCCCGAACCGCGACTGAAACGACATCATCAATTTGGTTTCGTCGAGCCCGAGCTGTGCGCGTAGTAGCTCCGTCGTGCGCGCACACTGGACCTCATAGGGATCGCCCTTGGCGACAGCCTCCTTGGGCATGCCGTGATAGGAAGCCAAAATAACGTCGGGCGTAAACGGCAATGAGTTCAGCTCGGCCTGCAGTGAAGATGCCAGCACTTCGATGTAATAGGGATCTTCGTAATAGGCCGGTAAAAATCGCAGCGCCGGCTGCCGCCGCTGCCGCAGCATGAAGCGGAATACCTCATCGCATACCGTCGCCGTGGTCGCGGCAGAATATTGCGGATAGAGCGGCATGACCAGAATGCGTTCGCATCCCCAGGTGACGAGCACTTCGAGCCGCGATGCGATCGACGGGCTGCCATACCGCATCGCCCAATCTACGATGACATGCTTGCCCAGCGGCTCGAGGACCCCGCCGAGCTTTTCCGCCTGCGAGCGGGTAATCGTCTTGATCGGCGATTCGTCCTTCTCGCGATTCCAGATTTTCTCATAGTCGCGGGCTCTGCGCCGCGAGCGCAGCGGCAGGATCGCACCGTTGAGTAAGACCTTCCACGGCAGCGAATTCTTTTCGATCACGCGCCGATCGCTCAGAAACTCCTTCAAAAAACGCCGCACTGCCGCGGGCGTCGGTGCATCGGGGGTGCCGAGATTGACAATGAGCACGCCGATGCCGCTGGTCGCCGGCACTGGTGCAACTGTCGCCTCGCTGGGCGTCGATGATAGGGGTGCTGAAGCCGTCTCCGGCGACGGGCCTATTGTCGGGTCTTCGTCGGGTGCGCCTATCTCGCCGCCGGGCAGCGCTTCTCGGTCGTCGGCCTGGATCGGACTCGGCTCCTGCCGGGCAATAGCGCCGTCGGAGGTGATAGGCGGTCCATTATTCATAGGCGGCCGCATAACTGATGCAACGAGCCGGAGCATCCGGCGGAAACTTTGCCATAGCAATAACTTGCAGAACTATTCCGACCCATCGCCTTCCGACCTAGCAGCAATCTTTGACGGGTTTGCGATTATTCCGCGGCTTTCAATAGCGCCGGTGCGCCGGCGCGGAATTGCTCAAGCAAGGCAGCCTCGTCGGCCTTGGCCGTCGCAAGATGCCGCTCCTTGACGTGGCCGAAGCCGCGGATTTTTTCCGGAATGGCGGCAAGACCAACCGCGAGATGGTGGTTCTCCGGTGTCAAATTCGCGAGCACTTCGTCGAGGATTGCGTTGTAATCCTCGATCAATTTCCGCTCGGTGCGGCGTTCGCGCGAATAGCCGAACGGATCAAGCGCGGTGCCCCGCAAGAATTTCATTTTCGCCAACAACCGGAACGCCGGAAGGACCCACGGCCCGAAGCTCATCTTGCGCGGCAAACCCGTGGTCTTGTCGCGGCGCGCCAACAGTGGCGGCGCGAGGTGAAACTGCAGTCTCAGATGGTCGCCGTCGAACTCGGTTTTGACTTGCCGTTCGAACGAACCGTCGGTGTAAAGCCGCGCCACCTCATATTCGTCCTTGTAAGCCATCAGTTTGAACAGATAGCGGCCGACCGCATCGGCGAGGCCGCATTTTCCGGACGCGCGGGCCGCTTCGGCCGCTTTTATCTTTTCGACCAGCGTCCGATATCGCGCGGCGTAGGCGGGATTCTGATAGGCGGTGAGAAATTGCACGCGCCGTTCGACCATTTCGTCGAACGATTCAGACAAATGCTCGGCGTCACGCTTGACGCTGGCCGGCTCGGCCAAAGCTTCGACCGCGGCGCGATCGATCGCGGCGCGCCGGCCCCAGTGAAACGCCGCCTGGTTCATGGCGACGGCTTGGCCGTTCAACTCAATCGCCCGCTCGATGGCGGCAGCCGGCAGTGGGATGGCGCCGAGCTGATAGGCATAGCCGACCAGGAACATATTGGCACCGATCGATTGACCGAACAGCGCAGTGGCCAATTGGGTGGCATCGATGAAGTGCGCATTTTCGCGACCGGCGTCGGCGACGATGGTACGTTTGAGCCGCTCGCTGGGCAGCGAGAAATCGGCATTACGGGTGAATTCGCCGGGCAGAAACTCATTGGTGTTGACGACCATCTGCGTCGCCCCGTGTTTCACCGCCGCCAGCACCTTGCGCGTTCCGGCAACGACGATGTCGCCGCCGAGTACCAGGTCGGCGCGGCAGGCGGCGACGCGGATGGCATGAATGTCCTCCGGCTTGTTGGCGAAACGGATATGGCTGAAGACGGCGCCGCCTTTTTGCGCGAGGCCCGCCATGTCAAGAACGCCGACTCCCCTGCCCTCCAGATGCGCGGCCATCCCCAAAACGCCGCCAATGGTCACGATGCCGGTGCCGCCGACACCGGTGACAATGATGTTATAGGTCTGCTCGATCGCCGGCAGCTTCGGCTCCGGCAATTGCCCAACGTCGTGATCGGCAGCGACGCCGATTCCTTTCTTGAGCTTGGCGCCGTGCACGGTAACGAATGACGGACAGAATCCCTTAACGCACGAGAAATCCTTGTTGCAGCTCGACTGGTCGATGGTGCGCTTGCGACCCCACTCGGTTTCGAGCGGCTGGACGGAAACGCAGTTTGATTGAACCCCACAATCGCCGCAGCCCTCGCAAACCAGCTCGTTGATAATGACGCGCTTGTCGGGATCGGGATAAGTGTGCCGCTTGCGGCGCCGGCGTTTCTCGGCGGCACAGGTCTGATCGTAGATCAGCACCGTAACACCCGGGATCGCCGCGAGATCCTTCTGCACGGCGTTGAGATCGTCGCGATGATGGATGGTAAGGCCCGCCGGCCATTGCGTGTCGCGCGGATATTTTCCGGGCTCGTCCGTGACTACGACGACGCGCGCGGCGCCCTCTGCCGCGACCTGCCGCGCCACCTGCGGCACCGTCAGCCCGCCATCGTTTGGCTGGCCACCCGTCATCGCGACCGCGTCGTTGAACAAAATCTTGTAGGTGATGTTGGTGTTCGAAGCGATCGCGGCGCGGATCGCGAGATAGCCGGAATGATTGTAAGTGCCGTCGCCGAGATTCTGAAAAACGTGCTGGCGGTTTGAGAACGGCGCCTCGCCGATCCAGTTTGCGCCTTCGCCGCCCATCTGCGT
>JBPYFG010000360.1:0-2155 GCA_051986365.1 Xanthobacteraceae bacterium | reverse complement strand
ACGGCGCGGTGATTGCCGACAGCGACAACGTGATTGAATGCAAAGGATATCAGTACTTTCCGCCCGAATCCGTGCGCCTTGATTGGCTCGAAAAAACAGCCAAGACCGCGGACGACCGCGCCTGCCCACACGGCGTCCAGTTTTATGACGTGGTCGTCGCCGGCAAACGGCACAGCCGGGCAGCCTGGAGCTACGAGGCGCCGCGACCCGAGATGAACGAGGTCGGCGGACGATTTGGCTTCTGGCAGGACGTCGAGGTGGTCTAAACCTCGCGAACTCGCCTAGGCCGCCTGCTTCTTGCGATTGGCCTCGAGCCGGGCATCGACCAGGGCGACCTGGGCGTCGATGGCCGGATGGCTCAGGCCCTTCTGCCTGGCAATGAGCTGCACCAGCTTGTCGGCGCGCTCGATGAACGGCGCCCCATTCTGCAAGGCGCGCGCCGCCGAGGCCGGCCGCGTCAGCGATTGTGCCGCTGCGGCATATTTTTCGAACGGTACAAGATCTTCTGGCTTGGCGCCGAGCTTGACGCACAGATCGAAGACGAAGTTGTAAACCGAACGCGACGTGGCGATGTCGCTGTGCACCGCTTCTTGCGCGGTGCGCATGCCATCCTTGGTCACGCAGCGGTAATTGCCGGCGAGCAGCATGGCCCATTTGGCGAGCGGCACGAAAATCGAGTCGTAGACTTTGAGCTTGACCGGCAATTCGACCTTGCCTTCCGGCGCATCGTATCGAATGGCTTCGATCTCGTTCTGCAACTGGCGCAAGATCGCAGTCGATTTCTCGTCATCGAAGCGCGCCACCTTGAAGTTGGTCGGCAAGGTGACCATCAGCACATTGACCTTCTCATCCGGCGGGCGGATCGCCTGCGGATCGGGGCTGTTCAAGGTGATGGTCGCGGGATCGAACGAATCCCAAACGGTCGGATCGGTATAAGCGGGCTTGAGCGCTTCGTAATCGAGCCCTGGGATGCGTTTGACATAGGGCAGCGGCGGCATGTTCATGATCGACATGCATGGCACGCGCGATTTGCCGACCGCATCGAGAAGTTCGCGCACGCCGGGAGAGCGATATTGCGGCTCCTGCATGGCAAGACCGATCAGATCGTAGTCCTTGGGGTTCACTCCCGTTGCCGGCCCGGCCGTGACTTTGCCCGGTAGCTTGCGCGAGTCGAGTTCGATCGGATCCTTACGCCCGCGAACCGGCAGCCGCACCCGAAAGCCCTCGCTATTGATCAGATCGGCTTCCGCTGGAAGGCAGACCAAATGCAGCTTGTGTCCGCCAAACAGAATCTTGGACGCCAGAAGCGAGCCATAAGACGCTCCCATGATCAGAATTTTGTAGGTCGACGCCATAACGCACCTCCTCGAAACGAAATGACCTGTTTTCGTAAAGCCCGCGATCGGCAGGGCTACCGCCTTCCGCCGATCACCGCTTTTCCATGAATGCTATTGGCCCCGAGGGGGCTATGCAATGCAGGCGGCGGCGCTTGGCGCCGCCGCTCTCCGCGCTTGCTCGATCGATATCAGGCGCCGGAATCGCCACCGCCGCCAAAATCGCTGGGCGGGCTCCACGAAGGCATCGGTGCCGGTTCGGGGGCGGCCATTGAAGGAGCCGTGGGCTTTGGCGCCGAGCGGCGCTTCGGGGCAGCCTTGCGCGCCGACTTCTTCTTAGTCGACTTTTTCGCTGACGCCTTCATCGTTTTCCGCTTCTTGCGGGCCGGAGCGGCCTTCTTCTTCTTTTTAGTGGACCGTTTCTTCGCTCTTGTCCTCTTCGCCATAATGGACCTCCCGATCCTTGTAAGGTTCAAAACTCGTGCCGTCTCCACGCCGTGCCCAGCCTCTGACGCGCGCTATGACACCCCGCATCCAGGCTTCGGCCAAGTCTTACTCGATAGCTCAGCCGCTTGCCGTCACCGGGTGCATCGCCGGGTTCGTCGCCGTCTCCGGGCGATACTCCCGCAGCTCCGGCGGACAAGGCCCGCCAGTAGCCCAGTCGATCAACTCGACCGTATGGACCGCCGGAAGCTCCGTGCCCGCTGCGATCTGTATGATGCACCCGAGATTGCCGGCTGCGATCACGTCAGGTCGCAATCTCTCGATAGTCCTGACTTTACGCTCGCGCAACCTCCTTGCGATGTCCGGCTGCAGAATAT
>JBPYFG010000359.1:0-4918 GCA_051986365.1 Xanthobacteraceae bacterium | reverse complement strand
TCGTCACTGAGAACGGTGCGGCCATGGGCGATCAGTGCGGCATCGAGCAAGGTCATATCGGAAGCATAGGCCAGCACGCATTGATGAATCGCCGGTTCGTCGGGCAGCCGACCGGTGGTGCGCACCCAGACGTGAAAGCGGTCGCCCGCGAGCTTCTCGCCGGCATAGCGATTGTACTCGACTGGCCGCAACTCGATCGGGCGCTCACGCTCGTAATAGCGGCGCACGGCCTCCGGCATCAGCGGGGTGATGCGCTTCTTGAACTCCGTTTCGGTCGGCAATTCATCCGGCTTCGGCACATCCGGCATCGCGAATTGATGCGACAGATCGCCTTCCTCGACGTGAAACGACACCGACATCGAGAAAATGGCATGGCCGTGCTGGATCGCAACCACGCGCCGCGTGGTGAAGCTTCTCCCGTCGCGAATGCGGTCCACCTCATAGATGATCGGCACTTTGGGATCGCCACCGATCAGGAAATAGGCGTGCAGCGAATGCGGCGGCCGCGCCGCGACATCCTCCACTGTGCGGCACGCTGCCACCAGCGCCTGACCAAGCACCTGGCCCCCGAACACGCGTTGCCAGCTCGACTGCGGCGAGCGCCCGCGAAACAAGTTCACTTCGAGCGGCTCGAGGTCGAGAATCCCGATCAAATCCTGAACGGCGGAAGCCATGGCGTCTCCGGCGGCGGGTTTTGCTATTTCCAGTCTCTAGGCGGCGGCGCAGTTGCGATCGTGAGGCCTGGTTGCATACGGGATCGGCGGTCCGGTCAAGCCCGTCATTAACGATCGCCGCGGAGCAAATCTGTTAGACCAGGGTCAAAGCTCATTATTATTTCCGCGAGCCGCAACCCGAAGGGACGCGGGCCAGCGTCGCGGCCGTGCAAATAATGAGTTTTGACCCTAGAATTGATGTTGGCAGCCGCCGTGCGGTTGTCTCGGTTTTGCGCCAGTTCCTGTGCCAAGTGCTCGACCGAGTGCTCGACTAAGTGCTCGACCATGCCGCGTTCTGATCTCGATGTCCTTATTGCCGGCGGCGGTTTCGCCGGGCTGACGCTTGCCATCGCTTTGCGTCAGGCGCTCGGCGATCGCTTCGCCGTTGTCGTCGCCGATCCAGGCCTCGGCCGTGGCGCGGCCGATGACGAACGAGCCTCCGCGATCGTCGCCTCGGTGCGCCGGCTGTTCGAGACGCTTGGCGTTTGGCAGCGCGTCGCCGCCGACGCCCAGCCGATTCTCGACATGGCGGTCACCGACAGCCGGCTTGGCGATGCAGTACGGCCGACCTTTCTCACTTTCGCCGGCGAGGTTGAGCCGGGCGAACCCTTCGCCCATATGATCGAGAACAGGGTTCTTGTTGATGCACTCACGGCCAAGGCGCGCGAGCTCGGCATTGATTTGCGAACCGCGGCGGTCACGGATTTCACGCTTGCCGCCGCAGGCGACGATCACGCGTCAGCGGATCGCCGCTACATTGATGTGCGATTGAGCGACGCGCAGGCGCTGAGTGCGCGTCTTCTCGTCGCCGCTGACGGTGCGCGGTCGAGTATCCGCAGCAAAGCGGGCATTGCCACCCATGGCTGGAGCTACGGCCAATCGGCCATCGTCGTGAATGTGGCGCACGCGCGCGATCACCACGGGCGCGCCGAGGAGCATTTTCTGCCCGCCGGCCCGTTCGCGATTTTACCGCTCAAGGGAAACCGTGCTTCGATCGTCTGGACAGAAACCACGGCCGAGGCCGAGCGCATCATGGTCTTGCCGGAAGCGGAATTCGATGCCGAGCTCGAACGACGATTCAAGCTGCATCTCGGCGAAATCAAGGTGATCGGCAAGCGGCGCGTGCATCCGCTCGGATTTTTCGTTGCCCGCTCTTTCATCGCTGAACGCATCGCGCTGGTTGGCGATGCCGCGCATCTGATCCATCCGATCGCCGGCCAAGGTCTCAATATGGGATTAAAGGACGTCGCCGCGCTCGCCGAAGTCATCGTCGATGCTGCGCGCCTCGGGCTCGATCCGGGAGCGCCCGATGTGCTTGAACGCTACCAGCGCTGGCGGCGCTTCGACACGATGGCGATGGGCGTTGCCACCGACGGGCTTAACCGGCTGTTCTCCAACCGTTCGGACGTTTTGCGCTTCGTCCGCGATGTCGGCCTTGGCCTGGTCGATCGAATTCCCGTACTCAAGCACCTGTTTATCCGCGAGGCGGCTGGGCTTATCGGCGAAGTCCCCAAATTGCTGCGCGGCGAAGCGCTGTAAATTGCATGCGCCGCAAATTGCGCTAGCCGGGGCCGGGCTTGTTCCAGCCATGAATGGCTTTACTCTTTGCCCAGCTTGAACGCGCGGGTGCCCGGCACGCGGCCGGGCGGCAATGGTTTTCGGCAACGGCATGGCGTTGAATCATATTGCGGTCCTTGGTGGTGGCGCCTGGGGCACGGCTTTGGCATTGACCTGCGCGCGCGCCGGACGAAGCGTGACGCTGTGGGAGCACGACGCCGTTAACGCCGAACGGCTTGCGAAAAACCGCGAGAGCGCGTTTTTGCCTGGCATCGCGCTCGACAAGCGCATCGTCGTTGCGGGCGGTCTCGCCGAAGCGGCGCGGGCCGAAGCGATCCTGCTGGTAGTTCCGGCGCAAGCCGTGCGGGTCGTGATGCAGGCGCTGGCGTCGCTCCTTGCGCAGCGCACGCCGGTAATCGTCTGTGCCAAAGGCATTGAACGCGGCAGCAAGAAATTCATGACCGAAGTCATCGCCGAATGCGCGCCGGAAGCGAGCCCGGCGATTTTGTCCGGACCAAGCTTTGCCGCCGATGTTGCGCGAGGCATGCCGACTGCCGTGACGCTTGCGGCGGCGGCTGGCAAGCTCGCCGGCGAGCTGGCGCAGGCGGTCGGCTCGGCCACCTTCCGTCCGTATCATTCGAACGATGTCCGCGGCGTCGAGATCGGCGGCGCGGCGAAAAACGTGCTCGCAATCGCTGCCGGCGTGGTCACTGGCCGCGGGCTCGGCGCGAGTGCGCTCGCGGCTTTGACCACGCGCGGTTTTGCCGAACTGGTGCGCTTCGGCAAAGCCTATGGCGCAAAGCCAGAGACCATGATGGGCCTGTCCGGTTTGGGCGACCTCCTTTTGACATGTTCGAGCCCGCAATCGCGCAATTTCACCTTCGGCATCAAGCTCGGCCGCGGGGAGCGGCCGGACTCCATTCACGCCGGGCTCGCTGAAGGCGTGTTTACGGCGCCGGTCCTTCTGGAAATGGCGCGCGATCGCGCGGTCGATATGCCGATCTCGGCCGCGGTCGCCGCTTTGCTGAGCGACAAAATGACCGTCGATGCCGCCATCGAATCGCTATTGACCCGGCCGTTCAAGGCCGAGGCATAGCTGGCGCCGAAGAGAAAGAAACCCTGGAGCGACGCAGATGACCCATTGGCTGATGAAAACCGAGCCGGAAGAATTTTCCTGGGACGATCAGGTCAAGCGCGGCGGCAAAGGCGAGGTATGGAGCGGCGTGCGCAACTTCATCGCGCGCCGTAATCTCAAGGAAATGAAAAAGGGCGAGAAGTTTTTCTTCTATCACACCGGCGATGAGAAACAGATAGTCGGCATCGGCGAAATCATTCGCGAAGCCTATCCCGACCCGACCGCGAAAAAAGGGGAGCCTTGGGTTGCAGTTACGTCTGCCGCGGTTGAGCCGATGCCCAAGCCGGTCACGCTCGCTGCGGTCAAGGCCGAGCCGAAGCTTAAGGACATGGCGCTCGCCAAATATGCCCGTCTTTCGGTGCAGCCGGTGACCGACAGCGAATGGAAGCTCGTCTGCAAGATGGGCGGGCTGTAAGCGAGCCGTACGATCCTGCGGCACGCAACAACAGAGAAAGACGGTCGTGACCTTCGCCGGCATCAATTATCTCGCGATCGCGATCGCGACGGTGGCCGCCTGGTTCGGTAGCGCCGTCTGGTACATGAGCCTCAGCAGGCTGTATGTTGCAGCGCTCGGCAAAACGCCGGAACAGATGGCGGCGGATCGCAAGAAGCCGTGGGCTTTCCTGCCGTTTGTCTATGCCTTCGTCGCCAACGGTATCATTGCGTGGATGCTCGCCGGTGTACTCGGTCATCTCGGCCCCGGCCAAGTCACTTTGCGCAACGGCGTCATCGCCGCCGCGTTTCTGTGGTTCGGCTTTATCCTCACCACAATGACCGTCAATTACAGCTTCGCCGGCCGCGACCAACGTCTTCTGCTGATCGATTCCGGGAACTGGCTGATCGTTCTCGTTGTTATTGGTGCAGTGGTCGGCGGAATCGGCATCTAAGACGCCACCGGCGGGTTGGCTCCGCCCTTAAGGCGGGTCAGCGCGGCGCGGTCCTTGAGACTTGTCCGTTCTCAATCCGCCGTCGCATAATGCGGCGGGAAAACGCCTATCAATAACACCCGCATGTGAGCGTAGGAGAGCGAGATGTCCGACAAGATTTACGATGTGCCTGCCGAATGGACGAAACGCGCTTTCATCAACGAATCCCAATACCGCAAAATGTACGAGCGCTCGCTCGCCGATCCGAACGGATTTTGGGCGGAAGAGGCCAAGCGCATCCATTGGATGAAGCCGTTCAGCAAGGTCAAAAATACCTCTTTCAACAAGCCCAATATCTTCATCAAATGGTTCGAGGACGGCGTCACCAACGCCGCCTACAACTGCATCGACCGTCATCTGCACAGCCGCGGCAATCAGACCGCTGTCATCTGGGAAGGCGACGATCCGAAACAATCGAAGCACATCACCTACAAGGAGCTGCACGACGAGGTTTGCCGTTTCGCCAATATTCTGCGCACCCGCAACGTCAAGAAGGGCGACCGCGTCACGATCTATCTGCCGATGATTCCCGAGGCCGCCTACGCGATGCTCGCCTGTGCGCGTATCGGCGCCATTCATTCGGTGGT
>JBPYFG010000358.1:0-3979 GCA_051986365.1 Xanthobacteraceae bacterium | reverse complement strand
TCCGGCTGGCCCGCGCGGCACCGGCACCGCCGGCACGACCAGCCCGAACAGGGCGAGCCCATTGGGGAGGCCAACGACAAGGAGGAGCACCCGTACGGTCTGAACGATAGCGACCGCGCGCAGATCGGCGCCGAGCTCGCTCGACAACGCGATCACCTGGGCCATCGAGCCGGGACTTGCGCCCATCAGCGCGGAGAGCGGATCCCAGCGGTGCACGACGCGCAGATAGGTCATGGTCGCAGCGATCATGCCGAGCGACGCCAGCATCAGCAGTGCGACGCTCGCCGGCCAGGTAATCACGCCGCGCAGCGTTTCCGGCGTCACCACCGTGCCGAGCAGCGTCCCGACGACGACGTAGCAGATTCGCGCGAGGATCAGCGGGACCCGCATCGGGCGGCCGAGCAAGGCCGCGGTCGCCACCGCCACGACAGACCCCGACACCAGGCCCGCCGGCAGACCGAGAAATACGAATGCAACGCCGCCGGCCAGCGCGATCGCCAACGTTTCGGCAGTCTCGAGCAGAATGCGGCGGAAGGCGGGGTTCATCGGCAAGGGCTAAGTATCCGCCATGATTGCCGGCTGCACGGGCGATCGTCAACGCGCGACGGCGGTCCAGATAGACACCCCCGCCAAACTGTGTGACCTTAACAGCAGCGTAGATATGCGGTTAGACCCACCGCACCGGTGACGGCGGAGCTCAGGTCATGTTGCAGGGATGGGTCATCGTCGTCATCGCGCTCGCTTATATCGGGCTGTTGTTCCTGGTGGCGAGTTATGGCGACCGCCGGCGCATAGCGCGCGGAGGCTCGGCGCGACGCCTCATCTACCCCTTATCGCTCGCGATCTATTGCACGTCATGGACGTTCTTCGGCTCGGTCGGATTAGCGTCACGGTCCGGCTTCGATTTTCTCACGATCTATATCGGGCCGATGTTGATGTTCGGCTTGGGCTTCCCGCTGCTGATCCGCATCGTGCGCCTGGCTAAAAGCCAGAACATCACTTCGATCGCGGATTTTGTCGCCGCTCGCTACGGCAAGAGTCAGGTCGTGGCCGCAACCGTGGCGCTGATCGCGATCGTCGGCATGATCCCTTACATCGCCCTGCAGCTCAAAGCGGTGTCGTCGTCGGTGTCGACCATCCTTGCCGAAGCGGCGCCGGGCGGAATGGCGCAGCCGCCGTTCGGGGATCTCGCGCTGTTCGTTGCGCTGGCGATGGCCACATTCGCTGTTCTGTTCGGCACGCGGCACATCGACGCCACCGAGCACCAGGACGGCCTGATGCTGGCAATCGCGACGGAATCGGTCGTCAAGCTCATTGCCTTTCTCACCGTCGGCATCTTCGTGACCTTCGTGATGTTTGGCGGACCGGCGGCATTGCTGGCGCAGGCGCTCGATCGGCCCAACACCGCCGCGGTGCTGACCCGCGCGCCGCAACTCGCCTCGTTCTGCGCCATGACGCTTTTATCGCTATTTGCGATCGTGCTGTTGCCGCGGCAATTCCACGTCACCGTGGTCGAGAATCACAGCGAAACCGAAATCCGCCGCGCCTCCTGGCTGTTTCCGCTCTATCTCATACTGATCAATCTGTTCGTGCTGCCGATCGCGATGGCCGGACTTCTGACTTTTCCGGCAGGACGCGTCGACAGTGATATGTTTGTGGTCGCGCTGCCGCTTTCGGCGCAGTCCGAATTGATAACACTGATCGCTTTCATCGGCGGGCTATCGGCGGCGACCGCGATGGTGATTGTCGAAACGGTCGCCCTCGCGATCATGGTGTCGAACGACATTGTGATGCCGCTCGCGCTCAAGCGCCGCGCCCTGGCCAGCGAGCCAACCAATGCCGGCGCCCAGCTCTTGACGACGCGGCGCATCGCGATTTTTGCCATTCTGTTCCTCGCCTATGCCTATTACCGTTCGGCCGGCGAGGCGCAGCTCGCCGCGATCGGACTGTTGTCGTTTGCAGCAATCGCGCAATTGGCGCCGGCATTTTTCGGCGGCTTGATCTGGCGGCACGGCACGTCGCGCGGGGCGATCGCCGGGATGAGCGCCGGCATTCTGGTCTGGGCCTATACGCTCTTACTGCCGAGCATCTCGGCCGCCGGCATCGTCAGCTCGCGCATATTGACGGACGGACCATGGGGCCTCGCCTTTTTCCGTCCCGAGGCGCTGTTCGGTCTCGACTTGCCACCGCTCGTCCATGGCGTGTTGTTGAGTTTCGCCGCCAATATCGCCTGCTATATCGGTTTTTCACTGGCGCGGCCGCCGAGTTCAATTGAACGTGTGCAGGGCGATTTGTTCGCGCCGCCCACGCTGGCGCCAATGCTTGGCCCCATGGCGCCGGGCTTTCGCTTGCGCCGCGCCTCGGTCAGCGTCGACGATCTGATCGCGACCGTCGCCCGTTATCTCGGCGACGAGCGCACGCGCCGATCCTTCGCGAGCTTCGCGGCGGCGCGCCGCATCAATCTCGAGGCGACGGCCGAAGCGGATTTTCAGCTCCTGCAATACGCCGAATATTTGCTGGCCTCGGCGATCGGCGCTGCGTCGTCGCGCCTGGTGCTTTCGCTATTGCTGCGTAAGCGCACGGTCTCGACCAAGGCGGCGCTGAAGCTGCTCGATGATGCCAGCGCCGCGATCCACTACAACCGCGAGATCCTTCAGACCGCGCTCGATCATGTGCGCCAGGGAATTGCCGTATTCGACAAGGAGCTGGCGCTGGTCTGCTGGAATCGGCAGTTCGGCGAGATCCTCGACTTGCCCCATGAACTTACGCGCGTCGGCATCCCGCTCGATGACATTTTGCGCCATATCGCGCAGCACGGCGGCGACAATACCTGCACTGACCGACCCATCGCCGAGCGCGTCGCCAAATACACCTCCAGCGCCGAGCCGTTCCTCGAGCGCATTGCCGGACAAGGCCTCGTCATCGAAGTGCGCGCTAATCATATGCCCGGCGGCGGACTGGTGACCACATTCACCGATATCACGCCGAGCGTGAAGGCGGCGGAAGCGCTGGAGCGCGCCAATGCGACTCTGGAACGCCGCGTACGCGAGCGCACCGGCGATCTGACGCGGCTCAACGCCGCCCTCGAACGCGCTAAGGCGGAAGCTGACGAAGCCAACGTGTCGAAGACGCGGTTCGTCGCGGCGGCCAGTCACGACATTTTACAGCCGCTCAACGCCGCGCGGCTCTATGTGACGAGCCTGATCGAGCGCCACGGCGCCAGTGAGGATGCTTCGCTCATCGGCAATATCGACGCCTCGCTGGAAGCGGTCGAAGAAATCTTCTCGGCGCTCCTCGACATTTCGCGTCTCGATACGGGCGTCATGAAGCCGGAGCTCGCCGATTTTGGCATTGATGAATTGCTGCACCGGCTTGAAGTCGAATTCGCGCCGCTCGCCCGCGAGAAAGGCCTTGAGCTCATCGTGATGCCCTGCTCGCTCAACGTGCGCTCCGATCGCCGCTTGCTGCGGCGGCTCCTGCAAAATTTGATTTCCAATGCCATCAAATACACGCAGGCCGGCCGCGTCCTGGTTGGTTGCCGGCGCCAAGGCGAGTGGCTTCGTATCGATGTCTATGATACCGGGATCGGTATTCCGCCGACCAAACATCGCGCGGTGTTCAAGGAATTTCACCGCCTCGATCAGGGCGCGCGGGTCGCCCGCGGCGTCGGCCTCGGCCTTTCGATCGTTCAGCGCATTGGCCGCGTGCTCGATTGCGAGGTGACGCTCAAATCGAATTTGGATCGGGGCTCGCGTTTTTCGGTCGCGGTGCCGCGCGCGGCTGCGATTGACTCGGCATTGCCGCCCCCCGCCGCGCTCCGCCTTAAGCCCGGACGGCTCGACGGCATGGTCGTGCTTTGCATCGACAACGAGCGCGCCATTCTCGACGGCATGCAGACGCTGCTGAGCGGCTGGGGCTGCCGCGTGCTCATGGGTGCCGATCTCGGCGAAGCCATGGCAGCGCTCGCGGCGAGCCGTCT
>JBPYFG010000357.1:0-4976 GCA_051986365.1 Xanthobacteraceae bacterium | reverse complement strand
CGGATTGGTCTGTGGCAGTTGCACTCTGCGCGGCCGCGGCACCGGCAACAAACCCCGCCATCGCGACGGTCAACGCCACGATGCAAATAAAACGAAAGCTCGACACAATTCCTCCGCTGCTCCCCGGATCGCTGCTGTGCTGCGCACGCCGATGACGCGAAACCGCGTCAAATTAGCCCGGTCACGTGCATAGGGCACAGTCGCGGTGACCGCATGGTGGCGCAATTTCGGGTTTTTTGGTGCAAAGCACCGACAAAAGTCGGCATTAAAGTAAACGCGCGGCGGCCAAGCGCCGGTTCCTGCTCGCGCGCCTTAGCCCAATTCCGTGATCACTTCGGGGAACCGGTGCAGGCGTTCGCCGGGGCCGCTTGGTCCGATCAGATAATTGTCGCAAACCCACGACAACACGCGGCCGCGGATATAGGTTGGATGCACCACGATATTCATTTGTTTTTCGATGCTCATTGGCTCGTCCTGCCGGATGAGCGGCCGCTCGACGAGATCATAGCCCTGGCCATGGCAATGCAGGCGTCTTTCTTCCGGCCGGCCGTTCTTGCGCATAAATGCATTGTACTCTTCGAACACGTCTTTACAGCGTGCACCCGGTTTTAGCAGCGTCAAATTGAATTTGCGTGCCTCGAGCGCGAAGGCGAACTCATCTTTGAGTTCTGATGATGCCCTGCCGACGACGCAGGAACGGCCAAGTTCGGTATACATGCCGCCCGGTCCGGAATCTTCGACCAATAGCGCCACCGTGTCGCCCGCTTGAATGACGCGGTTCTGGTAATGGCGCTGGCTGAACTGGACCGGTTTGTCCGGCGGCATCGAGGCGCAAAGATATATGCCGTTTTCGCTGCCGTGCCGCTGACTGTAACACTGAGCGATTGCCGCGACGTCGCGGTCGCGCATTCCGGGCTCGACCGCAGCGAATGCTGCGCGCATCGCGCCGTCCTGCATGGCGGCAGCGCGCCTGATAAGTTCCTGTTCTTCGGCGCTCTTGATCGCTTTGATCTTATCAACGAGATCGGATGCTTCGACAAAGCGGCTGTTGGAGAAGCGGCCTTTCTGCAAATAGTCGACCAACGCAAACGACATTTGCGAGGTGCCGACGAGCCCGATAGTGCCTCCCGCGTAAGGCGAGAGCGCCTTTGCCGCGAGCTCGGGATCGTAAGGCGCGGTATAACTGCACGAGACGAAACTCGGCGTCGTCAGCCATAGTTTAACGCCGCGCCGCACGCCATCGACGTTGACGGCCGGATGGGTGACGCCGCCAAATGGGCCTTGGCTCACCAAGGTCATCAGATCGTCGCGCGGAAAGACGACCGTGAGTGGATAGCCGTTGGTGGCCGGCAGATCGGTAAAATATTTGACGTAACCGCCCATGTGATCATTGTTGTTCTGCATCAGCAACACGTCGATCTGCTCGCGTTCCATGGCGGCGCGCACGGCCGCCCAGCGGCGTTGCAGCTCGGCGGTCGAGATCGGCGTCTGCAGGCGTTCGGAAAGTTGCTCCATCGATTGCTCCAACAGGTCATCCCGGATCCGAGCGCAGCGAGGAGCCCGGAATCCATATTCCCCGTCCGTGACTACGGATTCCGGGTCGGTCGTTTTGCGGCGTCCCGGAATGACGCGGCGTCTTCAATGCGCCACGACATTGACCATGCCGTTGTAGTCACCTTTTAGAAAGCGCTCCAGGTTCGTCTCGATCGTGGGCAGGGCATGATCGACGTAGACATCGCAGAACCCGCCCTGATGGGCGGTGATAATGACATTGGGCATCGACCAGAATGGATGATCGGCGGGCAGGGGCTCTTGGTTGAATACGTCAAGCGCCGCCCCGGCAATGCGCCCCTTGGCGAGCGCCTCGATCAGCGCCGCCTCGTCGACAATCCCGCCGCGCGCCAGATTGATGAGATAGCTGGTCGGTTTCATCGCCGCGAATATTCCGGCATCGATGCTGTTTCGCGTGGCGGTTGTGAGCGGGGTTAGCAAGACCAGGAAATCGAACTCGCCAACGACCCGCGCCAGCTCTTCGCGCCGATGCATCCGGTCGAATCCGGAAAGCCCGCGCGGCGCCGATGTCACGCCAACCACGTGCATGCCGAACGCCTTGCATTTCGGCGCCAAAATTTCGGCGATCTGGCCGACGCCGAATATGCCGACCGTCTTGTCATGCAAAAGCTGCGCCGGAAAGCGGCGCCATTGCCGTTCGTCTTGCGCGCGGATAGCCCGGCGAAGACCGCGCGCCAGTGCCAGCATGCCGGCGAGCGCCGCTTCCGAAACCGGAGCGCCATGGATGCCGCGCATATTGGTGACGATCACGTCCCGGCGCAGGGCCGGCTGATCGATGAGATTGTCAACGCCGGTGCCAAGCGCTTGCACCCATTTCAATCGCGCCGCGGCGGCCAACACTTCGCCAGACAGCATCGGAGCGAAAGTGATAAGGGCATCGGCTTGGTCGATGTAAGGACCGACTTTGGAATGGTGGTCGACCAGCTCGATCGTGATTTCCGGAAAGCGCTTGCGCAGGCGGTCGCGATATTGATTGCGAATGGGCTCCGGTAGGGTCAAAAGAATAAGGACATTGGCCATGCAATTTTCCGAAACCGGCTGCCCGCGATTTGCATACGGCTTATAGCGTCGAGCCGGACCGGGCGCCAACCGCGCAAAGACCCGACGTCTGCGCACAATTTCACCTCGCGCGTTGCCGCCGGTTCGGATAAACTCAATCTTGTTGTTGCGGCTTTCTCCGATCAGGAGCAATCGATGGCAATCGACTTTTCGGCCGTAAATTGGCTTTACGTAGCGATAATGGCGGTATTCGCCTTCGTGGCCGCCTTGCTGGGCGGCCTTATTTCATTTCGCAACCGGATCGGAGGAGCGCTGCTCGCGGCAATCCTGTTCGCCGCGATGTATGTGGTCTGGAATTACTATCCGCATCCGCAAATCCAGCTCCCGATCGTTCCGCCCACCGCGTATTCGACTCCATCCGGCGGTTGACCTTACCGTCCGTCCGATTATCCCTATTCCAGGGCGTTACTGAAAATGGAGCGGACATGAACAAGGTCTATGCGGACGCGCGTTCCGCGTTGGCCGGGTTGCTGAAGGACGGGATGATGATTATGGCCGGCGGCTTCGGCCTGTGCGGCATTCCCGAAACACTCATACTGGCAATCCGCGACGCCGGGGTGAAAAACCTCACCGTCGTCTCCAACAATTGCGGCGTTGACGGCAAAGGCCTCGGCATTCTGCTCGACACCCGCCAGATCAAGAAGATGATCTCCTCCTATGTCGGGGAGAACAAAACTTTCATGCAGCAATATTTGGCTGGCGACCTCGAGATCGAGTTCAATCCGCAGGGCACGCTGGCGGAACGCATTCGCGCCGGCGGCGCTGGCATTCCGGCATTCTTCACCCGTACCGGGGTGGGCACGCAGATCGCGGAGGGCAAGGAGGTACGCGAGTTCGATGGCCACCGTTACGTCATGGAGCGCGGCCTGGTCGCCGACCTTGCCATTGTGCACGCCTATCGCGGCGATACCGAGGGCAATCTCGTCTACCGAAAGACGGCGCGCAATTTCAATCCGCCGATGGCGACGGCGGCCAAGGTGACAGTCGCCGAAGTCGAGCAGCTGGTGCAGCCCGGCGATATCCATCCCGATCACATCGTCACGCCCGGGATCTATGTACAACGCATTGTGCCTGTGCCGAATGCGGTCAAGCACATCGAGCAGCGAACCGTGAGGAAGCGGCAGAAAGCCGATCTGCCCGCCGGGGCCGGCGTTGAAGTATAAACGCGCATGATCCCGAAAAGTGCAACCCGGTTTTCCGCCTGCGCGAAGCCTCGCCAATCGCAGCTCGTTCCATTTGACGCTACGGCGGGCGAAGCCAGGTCGGAAAAGATCATGCGCAAAACAAAATTATTAATCGCACCTCAAACTAAAACGACCTCATAGGAGCCGAACGACCATGGCCTGGACCCGCGAGCAGATGGCGGCGCGCGCCGCCAAGGAACTGCAAGACGGTTTCTATGTGAATCTCGGCATCGGAATTCCGACGCTGGTGTCGAACTACATTCCTCCGGGCATGAGCGTGCAGCTGCAATCGGAGAATGGGATGCTCGGCACCGGCCCGTTCCCGTTCGAGGGTGAGGAGGATCCCGACCTCATCAATGCCGGCAAACAGACAGTCACCGAGTTGCCGACCACGAGCTATTTCAATTCGGCGGATTCCTTCGCCATGATTCGCGGCGGTCACATCGACATCGCCATTCTCGGCGCCATGCAGGTCGCCGAAAACGGCGATCTCGCCAACTGGATGATTCCAGGCAAGATGGTCAAAGGCATGGGCGGCGCCATGGATCTGGTTGGCGGGGTGAAGAAGGTCGTTGTGGTGATGGAGCATTCGGCCAAGGATGAATCAAAGCTCAAGCATCGCTGCACGCTGCCGCTCACCGGCGCCGGCGTGGTCGACATGATCATCACCGATCTCGGCGTATTTACGCTGGACAAGAATGGCGGTGGATTGACGCTGATCGAACTGGCGCCGGATGTGACCCTCGACGATATCCGTTCCAAAACGGAGGCGAGTTTTAAGGTCGCGAATACCCTTAAGTAGTAGCGGACGGTTCACTCCCGGCTGATCGCGATCCCGATACTGTTTGCTTCGATGCCGCTGAGCTGCAGCGTGAACGGCGTCTTGGCGAGTTCAAATTTGACGCTCTTGCGGACGCCGTCGCAGCCGGTTGCACCGGTTGCCGCGATCGATTTGAGCCGTTCGCCCTTCTGCACGATGTCGATCCAGCCTTCCGACGATAAGGTGATTTTATAAGTGCCCTTTTGCGCGGGCGCGGAGACTTCAATAAATCCGGCAAAGGTATTGTTCGATTTTGGCGGGCGCTCCGGAGCGATCGGAAGCTTCACCTCAGCAAATGGCAGCAGCGTCACGGTGGTCGCGAACGGCAGCGGCCACTGGGC
>JBPYFG010000356.1:0-7020 GCA_051986365.1 Xanthobacteraceae bacterium | reverse complement strand
TCGGGATTGTCGAACCATAATTGCGAACGCAACCGGCCTTGCGACCTATGCTCCTTGGCCATTCACCTTCACTCCGAAAGAATTTAAGGGCGATACCTGCGCTGCAGGCTGCGCAGGGCGTGATGATCTCCTCACTTGTGTCCAGATTCCGAAGTTCGTAAGCATTTGCGGCTCGCTGGTACGAACTTCGGAATCGATAAGGACACTAGCAACTCCATCCCTGTAGTGCCGCTTTTTGAACCCGAAGTTCGCATCTGAGCTCTCCGCAAAGTTATGCGAACTTCGGGTTCGCGGCACTAGAGATATATCGCGTTTGCGTCACGCGAACGGTGCGAGCCGGAAAAAGACCGCGCGGCCGGCCTGCAAACTGCTGCGTGCGAAATGGCTTCAACATGCCGCGCCCGACCGCGAAGGCGGCGCTGCCGCTTAGAGGTAAACTATTGAAAACGCAAATAAATATGACAAGACGCGGGGCGTTTGCATTTCCGACCCGATTGGGTTCAAGTGCCGCCCTATTTTTGGGGGACTGCCATGCTCAAGACCGTCGCCGCGTTTGACCGTATCGGCGAGGAAAATGCTTTCGCCGTTCTGGCGCGGGCCATGCAGCTTGTCGCGCAAGGTCGCGACATCATCAATCTCGGCATCGGCCAGCCGGATTTCCGCACTCCCGATTTTATCGTCGAAGCGGCAATCAAAGCGCTGCGCGACGGTCATCACGGCTACACGCCTGCGGTCGGCATCCTGCCGCTCCGCGAAGCGGTGGCGGCCGATCTCGAAAAGCGCTTTGCCGTCAAGGTCTCCCCCGATGCAGTGATGATCATGCCGGGCGGCAAGCCAACCATGTTCATGTCGATCCTGATGTTCGGCGAGCCGGGCGCCGAGATCCTTTATCCCGATCCCGGCTTTCCGATTTACCGCTCGATGATCGAATATACTGGCGCGCGTCCGGTACCGGTGCCAATCCGCGAAGAAAATAATTTCGCGTTCTCAGCCGAAGAAACCTTAAAGCTGATCACGCCGCGCACGCGGCTTCTCATTCTCAACTCCCCCGCCAATCCCACGGGCGGCGTCACGCCGAAAGCGGAAGTCGACAAACTCGTCGCCGGGCTGGAGCGCTTCCCCGATGTCGCGATCATGTCGGACGAGATCTACGACCACATGGTCTATGACGGCGAAAAGCATGTCTGTCTGCTCGCCTATCCGTCGATCCGCGATCGCCTGATCCTGCTCAACGGCTGGTCGAAAACCTACGCGATGACCGGATGGCGGCTTGGTTATGCGGTGTGGCCCGGCAAACTCTACGAATATGCGCGCAAACTCGCGGTCAATCTGCACTCCTGCGTCAACGCTTCGGCGCAATATGCGGGGCTTGCCGCGCTCACCGGCCCGCAAGACGAGCCGGCGCGCATGGTCGCCGAATTCGACAAGCGCCGCAAAGTGGTGGTCGCCGGCTTGAACAAGCTGCCGGGAATTTCCTGCGCCACGCCGAAAGGCGCGTTCTATGCCTTTCCCAACATCAAGCACACCGGCTGGAAAGCCAAAGCCTTGGCATCGGCGCTTTTGGAAGACGCCGGCGTGGCGCTAATCGGCGGGCCCGATTTCGGCATTCTTGCCGAAGGCTATGTGCGCGTCTCCTACGCCAATTCGACCGAAAACATCGTGAAGGCGCTCGATCGCATTGGCGAGTTCCTGACATCGCGCAAGGCGGCGTGAGGTTCGCTGTCATCGCCGGATTTGTTCCGGCCATTACCCCTTCTGCGTCAGCCGAAAGCCGGCGATGACGATAACAAGCCCGGCGAGTTGCGAAACCGTCGGCGCCTCGCCGATCGTGAGATAGCCGATCAGCAGCGTGAACGGCGGCACCAGGGAGGGAAACAGCACGGCCCGGCTCGCGCCGAGCAAAACCACTGAGCGCGTGAACAGATAAATTGCGCCAGCGCCCGCCAACGCGCCCTGCACGACAGCCTGCATCGCATTCTCGTAGAAACCGGCCGCCAGCATATTGCCGAAGCTGAACAACAGGATCGGCAAGCCGACGAGCGAGAGCACGCTGGTCACTGCCGCCGCCCGAATAGCGCCGATCCGCCAGTACCGCACCAGCACGCCGAAAATGGCGAAACAGGTGCCCGCCGCGACAAACAGCAAATCGCCAAGCACGCCGTGGGCGCCGATCGACCGCAGCGCTTCGGCGCCGATAACTGCCAAGCCGGCCACGATGACCGCAGCGCCGACAACCCGCCGCGGCGGCAATGGCTCCTTGAGCACAAGCCGTGACAAGACCAGACCGCCAAGCGCCGCGCATGACGGCTGAATGACCGCGCCGTGGCCCAACGGCACAAGGATGTAACCGAGGTAGCTCAACAGCGCGAGCGGTAGGCCGCCAAAGAGCGCGAGCGCCGCGCCGCGGCCAAGCCCGATTATGCGCAGGTCGGCGAAATTATCTCTGGCGACCAGAGGCAAAAGCGCAAAACCCGGCCACATAAACCGATGCAGCGCAATCACGAGCGGCGATAGTCCCGACGTGACGCCCTGACGCGCCGCGACGAAACCCAAGGCCCAGAACAGAGCCGCGCCCGCGCCGCAGGCGATGCCCCATGCGGTTGGGTATTTTGCCGTCAGTGAGGGCTTGTTCGGCATCGCCCCTTGGCATGAAGCAATCAGCCGGCGCCGGCAAGGAGTTCGAGCCCGCCGGCGGCCACAACGTGGCCGTTATCGAGCCGCACCACGGTGGTCGCGATTTGGCGCACTTCGCCGGCGATATGGCTGACATAGACCATCGGGATTGCCGCTTCATCGCGCAGGCGCACGAGATAAGGCAGGATTTCGCCCTTGTGCCCGGCGTCGAGCGAGGCGAGCGGCTCGTCGAGCAGCAAAAGACGAGGCTGCATCAGCAAGGCGCGGCCGATCGCAACGCGCTGGCGTTCGCCGCCAGATAGCATGCGCGGCCGGCGCAGGAGCAGGTGGGTAATGCCCAAGAGCGAGGCGATCCGTTCGAATTCAGTCGGATTACGCGGCCGGCCGCTCATGCGCCGGCCATAATCCAGGTTTTGTCGCACGCTCAAATGCGGAAACAGGCGGCCTTCCTGAAACACATAACCGATCCGGCGCCGGTGCGGCGGCACATTGATGGCCTTTGCGGCATCGAACAGGGTCGTATCGTCGAGCACAATGCAGCCGCGATCCGGTTTGAGCAGACCCGCGATCATGTTGACCAGCGAGGTTTTGCCGGCGCCCGAGGCGCCGAACAGAGCGGTGACGCCGCCGGCGATTTGGAATCGCACCGCAAGCGCGAGCGCGCCGAGCTGTTTTTCCACCTCGAGCGCAAGCACGATCATTCTCCATGAAAGCGCGCGCTGGCGCGTCGACCAAGCCATTCGGCGGCAATCAGCGCAGCGAGCGACAAGACGATGGCGACCACGACCAGCCGTCCTGCCGCGGCATCGCCGTCGGGAATTTGCAGGAATGTGTAGATCGCCGCAGAGATCGTTTGCGTCTCGCCTGGAATGTTGGAGACAAAAGTAATCGTCGCGCCAAATTCGCCAAGCGCGCGGGCAAAGCACAACAAGACGCCAGCGACGATGCCGGGCAAAGCGAGCGGCAGCGTCACGGTAAAAAACACCAAGCCAGGATTGGCGCCTAATGTCGCCGCTGCGTCTTCAAGCCGGCGGTCGATCGACTCGAGCGCGAGCCGGATCGGTCGAACCAAAAGCGGAAATCCCATCACGCCCGAGGCGAGCGCCGCGCCGGTCCAGCGGAACGCGAAAACCACGCCAAAGTGATGGTAAAGGAACGCGCCAACCGGGCCCTTGCGGCCGAACCAGATCAGCAACAGGTAACCCGTCACGACCGGCGGCAGCACCAGCGGCAAGTGAACCAGACCATCCAATACCGTCTTGCCCCAGAACTTACCGCGCGCCAGCAACCAGCCGATGGCAATGCCGAATGGCAGCGCCCATGCGGTCGCCACAAGAGCGATCCGCAGCGACAACGCGACCGCCGTCCATTCCGCCGGAGAAAGCTCAAGCATAACGGCTCACGAAACTGATTTGAGCAGAACGCTAAAGCCGTAATGCTCGAAAATTGCCCGCGCCGCCGCCGAGCGCAGGAAGGCAAGATAAAGCGCCGCGGACGGTTTGGCCGCTCGCGTCGCGGCCACCGGGTAGACGATCGGCTCATGCGAGTCGTTGGGAAAGGTCGCGATGACTTTCACCGCGGGCTCAACCTTGGCGTCGGTGGCGTAGACGATGCCGAGGGGCGCCTCGCCCCGCGCGACCAGGACAAGCGCGGCGCGGACATTGCCGACCATCGCCAGTTTCGGCTCGACCGCGTCCCACAAGCCGAGCTTTTGCAAGGCGGCTTTGGCATAGATTCCGATCGGCACCGCGCGAACGTCGCCGGTAGCGATCCGCCCCTCCTCAGCTAAACTGGCAAGATCGAGGCCAGGTTCGATCGTCACCTTGTTCAGCTTCGAATCTTTTCCAGCGATCAGAACGAGGTTGTTACCCAGCAAATTCACGCGTGTCTTGTCATCGATCAGTTGCTTCTGCGAACCGTAATCCATCCATTTCAGGTCAGCGGAGATGAAAATATCCGCCGGAGCGCCCTGTTCGATCTGCTTCATCAGCGCCGAACTCGCGTCGTAGCTAGCAACTACCGCAATGCCGGCTTGCTTAGCGAAAGCGGCATCGACCTCGTCAAGCGCGTTCTTCATCGACGCTGCGGCAAAGATCAGGATCGATTGGTCGTGAGCTTGCTGTTGTGCTGAGGCGGCAAGCGGCACGACACAAGCCGCGACTAAAGCGGCAAGCGCCGCAAAAAAATTGGTTCGCTGCGACACGACGGCTCTCCAATGCGCATGACGTGCTCACGGCACGCGCACGATTGCGAATGCTGCTATTGATTGCGGCCAGCTTTAGGGAACCGTCGTTCCAGGCTGTGATCGGGCACGCGCCCAGCGCGCCGTAGGCCGCCGACGATGATAGGACCGCGCGGCGGCGCCGACAAGCGAGGCGCCGGTTTGCGAGGCCGTTTGCCAAGCCGGCCTTTTTCCCCTGTGGCGAACGCTGCTATGTTGCTGGCACGCATTGCGGGAGTGTGATGTGGCACAAATGCAAGTGACACAGGGGCCAGCAACAAAGGGCGAGCCGATCGACGGCCACTACGACTACATCATCGTCGGCGCCGGTTCGGCTGGCTGCTTGCTCGCCAATCGGCTGTCCGCTGATCCCGACAAACGCGTCCTGATCCTCGAAGCCGGCGGCAATGACAATTGGATCTGGTTTCATATCCCGGTCGGCTATTTGTTCGCGATCGGCAATCCGCGTTCGGATTGGTGTTTCAGAACCGAGCCGGAGCCCGGATTAAACGGCCGCAGCCTGAACTATCCGCGCGGCAAAGTGATCGGCGGCTCCTCGGCGATCAACGCGATGATCTATATGCGCGGGCAAGCCGCGGACTACGATCATTGGCGACAGCTCGGGCTTAACGGCTGGGGCTGGGACGATGTGCTGCCGTTCTTCATGCGTCACGAAAATCATTTCATGGGCGAAAGCGCCACCCATGCGGTCGGCGGCGAATGGCACATTGAACCGCCGCGGGTGCGCTGGGATCTGCTTGATGCTTTTCGCGCCGCCGCCGAACAGGCCGGGATCAAGTCCATCGCCGATTTCAATGGCGGCGACAACGAGGGCTGCTGCGCCTTTCATGTCAATCAACAACGCGGCCGGCGCGTTTCCGCCGCGCGCGCCTTTCTCAAACCGGTGCTCAAGCGCGCCAATCTGCGGCTGGAGACGGGCTGCCTGGTCGAGGGCCTGATCTTCGAGGGCCGGCGCGCCGTTGGCGTGCGCTGGCGGCAAGGTGGTCAGAAGAACGGCGCGATGCGCAGCGCACGCTGCCATGGCGAAATCGTGCTCGCCGCCGGCGCGATCGGATCGCCGCAAATCCTCATGCTGTCCGGCATCGGGCCTGCCGAGCATTTGCGCGAACGCGGCATCGAAGTCCTGCTCGATCGGCCGGGCGTCGGCGCCAATCTCCAGGACCATCTGCAGCTCCGCCTGATCTACAAAGTCCAGGGCATCGCCACGCTGAACGAGCGTTATCACGCGCCGCTCGGCTTTGTCAGCATGCTCGCCGAATATGTCCTGTTCCGCCGCGGCCCGTTGACGATGGCGCCGTCGCAGCTCGGCCTGTTCACGCGATCCGATCGCGACCAGCCGCGGGCCAATCTGCAGTATCACATTCAGCCGCTGTCGCTTGATCGCTTCGGCGAGCCGCCGCACAAATTTCCGGCCTTTACCGCGAGCGTCGCCAACTTAAGGCCGACAAGCCGCGGCACCTTGCGCCTGCGTTCGCGCGAGCCCACCGATCCGCCGGTGATAAAACCCAATTATCTTTCGACCGACGAGGACCGTCGCGTCGCTGCAAGCGCGATCCGGCTCACGCGGCGGATCGCAGTGCAGCCGGCGCTGGCGCGCTATCATCCCGAGGAATATTTGCCCGGCGCCGCTGTTCGCGACGACGATGAAGCCGGCCTGGTGAAGGCCGCCGGCGATATCGGCACCACGATCTTTCATCCGGTCGGCACCGCAAAAATGGGTCTGTCCAGCGATCCGTTGGCGGTGGTCGACGAGCACCTGCGTGTAGCCGGCATCGAGCGTCTGCGCGTCATCGATGCCTCGGTGATGCCGACCATCACCTCCGGCAATACCAACGCCCCGACCATGATGATCGCCGAGAAAGGCGCCGCGCTGTTGCGCGAAGACGTGAAGGCACTTGCGGCATGAACGCGTTGGTGCGCACGAAGGCGATCCTGGTCGATCCGGCCGCGGCCTGGCGTGGCATCGAAAAGGACGCCGGCGATCCGGCCTATCTGCTCAGCCGCTATGTCGCAGTGCTGGCGCTGATCCCCGCCCTTTCCAGCTTTGTCGGCGCGACGCTGATCGGCGTGGTTGGGTCCTCCGGTGCCATTCTCCGCGCCGATCTCATCGACGGCCTGTTCGGCGCGATTTTCAGCTACGCGGC
>JBPYFG010000355.1:0-7912 GCA_051986365.1 Xanthobacteraceae bacterium | reverse complement strand
TTCAGGCAAGGAACCGTTCTGTATTCCGGAGAACATATAATTTCATCTGATGAAATATTTTTCCTGCAGAGTCGCCGATGCGACTTGGGGAGCATTGTTTGCGATTAACTTGATGCCATATGTTTTCCATGCAAGGACCGACATACACCTTCAAATTGCGCGACGACAGTTCCGGCATCGTCGACGATGTCGGCGTAGCCTTGAGCGACAATACAAGCGCCTATCTGTATGCGCGGGGAGTGGCCCGCGAGCTGATGCGCTGCCGCGAAATGCAAACGCGATATTGGGAACTCGAAGTGTACCGTGACGGCGAAGGGCCGTTATTTGACATCCTGTTTGCAACCGTCGATCCGACACTCGATCACCTCCGGCGCGAGCTGCGGTCATTGGTGGAAAGGGTGAGCGGAAAAAAGCGGGCGCTCAAAGACGTGATGCATGCCGCGCAGCTGACACTAAGAGAATCGCAAAGCCTTGTCGCGCGGTCCCGCGGCAGGCCGCATCTGATATGCGAAAACGGCGAGATTATAATTCGCGATTTTCGGCCGGATGCATAGCGCACGTTAAATCACGGGCGCGGACAGGCAACGGATGAACCTATATTCCTTGCAATCGTGGAGCGTATCGATTGCCGGCCGCTGTCCTCGATTGGATAGATCGTTAGAGCCGCTGCCGCGCGTAGTGGCCGTGGACGGCGACGATCAACTCACGCTGGCTCATCTGCGTGATGAAATTGTTTCGGCCCACACGGCGATCGACGGTTCGAGGACTTGCATACTCGAATCGTGGTCGCTGATGTCGAGGTGCGAACTCGAATTGCGTAACCGTCATTGAGCCCGAAGTTCGTCGGACTTGATCCGATCGAAGATCGTTCAAGGACGATGCGTTAGGCGCGCGCCGGCCAGTGTCGCTCGCGGAACCACGAGCGGTAGTTCGTCATCTTGGCCCGTTGCGCAGACGGCGCGTGGCGCTTACAGGTCGAAGCCTCCTGGCTATTTTCCGGCGCGCCCCAGCGCTGCTCGACGCAGTCGTTGGGATTGTATGCCATCTCGAAATCCCCGGCGCGCTCGACCGCGTCCTTGAGCGCAAGGGTCCATGTCGAGCCGTCACTTCGCGTATAGGAAAACTTGCGGGCGGCAAGTTCCGTAGCCAGCACCGTTTGCATTTCGGCTCTCACCTCGGCAACGCTCTTGCCGCTCGGCATGGCGTAACGTTCGGGGTGACGCGCGACGCGGTCGGGATAGCCGCGCACAACATCGATCGCGATGAGGAGACGAAAATCGCGCGCCGGAGTGGAGAAATCTTCCCAGGCACCGGTGGTGTTGAAGATCGCGGGCCCATCCGGCATAGCGACCTCGCCGTGTCCGTCCTGGTACTTGCGCCCGTTTTCGACCGAGGTGACGCGGGTGTTGACCTGCTCTTCAAGCGCGGTGATCGCCTCTTTCATGGCGTTGAACGGATCGAGTGGCTGGGGCGACATCACCGCATCCATCCGATCGTAAAAATCGTCGACCGCGAGCTGCGATTGTTCCAGCGAAAAATCCCCGTAGTCGGGATTTTTTGCGATCTGGGCGTTGGTCAGCCGCCGCAAGACGCCGTTTTCCCCGCGTTCGATTGGCCGGAAGTGCTTGAACCCCGCGCTGCCAAGTGCGGTTTCGTGCGCGAACAGGAACGTGCCGCGCCAGAAGCGCTTACGGGCGACCGTGCCATCGGGCTCCGCGTCGACGGCGAGCAGGATGCCGGCCGCGCCGCCAGACTGCGGCACGCGCCGCACCAGCATCATCACGTGCCCGTAAGGATCGGCGTAGACGGTTCCAGGGCGCAGCGCCTGTTGTGTCAGCGGCACGGTATAGAAATCGGTGTTGTCGTCGTTCCCCGACACGCGCACGGAGCCGGAGTGGACGACGTCGCCGACGATCCGCAAATATTCGGCGAATGACGGCGTGGCGGTGGGTTGCCTTGGCGGAGCCGTCACTGCAGCCTCGGCGGGGTCCCCGAGCGCTGAGGCGATTTTTTGATCGGGCGGCGGCGGTGGACGCGTCGTCTCCGGGTGCTCGATGTTGAACCACTGGTAGCACTTGCCGCTGCGCGAGCAATTCGAATAGCCGAACGGCAGCCCCATCTTGAATGCGAAATATGCACGCAAGAAATAGGCGAAGTCGGCGCAATCGGGGTGAAGGTTTATCGTCAGGTTGTCTTCGCCGACGCCGAGATAGTTGAACAGAAGATTGCGCGATTGGTCGCGCAAGACTTCGTGCCAGGCTTTCCACGATGGTTCGGTGTCGAGCGGCGCGTCGAACAATTTCTCGATCCATGCCGAAAACAAGTTCTCCGTCGCGCGGTTCCACGTATTGCGTATCGGCCAGACGCTGCCCGGCGTCGCCCGCGGTCCCGGCGGCTTTTGGGCGCTCACGACGATTTCGCGCGTAATGGTCCGGCATCCATCGGGAGCGCCGTCGCGCGCCAGCGATGCGTGCCATGTGCCCGCCGCCGGTGCGGCGACCTCGGCGATCCAGAAATACGGCGGTCCGCCACGTCGCTCATGTGATTTGGCGGCGACGCTGCCATCCGGCGCGATCAGCGTAATTTCGCCGTCGAGTGCCTGCTCGGCAGCGACGAGCACGCGTAGCGGCGCGCCCTTCCAGGGGGCGATCGGCGCGGCGAGCACCGCGACCTCGGCATCCTGGCAGCCTGCGGCTGTCGTTGCGGCGCGTGCGTCGCTCCGCGTGACAACGAAAAATGCGCTTGCGAGCAGCAGCGATGCGGCTGCGAACCGGCCTGACCGAAGCATGATCCCCCTCCGGTAAATGAGGCCCGACAATATCTGGAAAGCTTTGGCTGAAACATGGCGAAATCACAGAGGGAAGCATCGTTTCCCTGGGGTTTTCGCGCCTTTTCGCCCGCGCTTGGCCGCGCCGGGCCCGGATCACGCGGGTCACCAGCGGAACGCCTGCCGCTGCATCACTTTATCGCTTGGCGGGCGTTGCCTGCGGCGGCTGCGCCTGTTGCGCGGCGGTTTGCGCCTTGCGCATCGCTTCGATCGCGTCGAGCCAGGGCTTCGCCGCCTTCTCGCCGGCGGCGCGGGTCTGCTGATCGAGCTTGTTGACGACGTCGTCGAGCTCAAGATCGGTCTCGCCGCCGGCGCGCGATATCAGATGCCATTTGGTCGCTTCAGCGAGATCGCGCGGCGCGCCGTGACCGCTGGCCAGAATGCGCGCCAGGCGATCCTGGGCGATGGCGCTGCCGCGCATGGCGGCTTTGCGAAACAATGCGGTCGCGGCCTCCTCATTGCGGTCGACGCCTTCGCCGTTAAACAGCGCGATCGCATATTCCACTTGCGCATCGGTATTGTCGGCCAGTGCCGCTTTTGCCCACCATTGCGCCGCTTGCCGCGCATCCTGCGGCACGCCGCGGCCGGTCTTGTAAAAAGTGCCGAGCGCATATTGCGCGTCGGCGCTGCCAGCCTGCGCCGCGACGCGCAAGAATTCGGCGGCGCGGTTGAAGTCCTGCGGGAACATCTGCCCCTCGATATAGAGCAAAGCGAGATCGTAAGCGGCGAGCGGATGACCGAGCTTGGCGGCAGCTGCAAGCCACCGCGTGCTCGCGTCACGATCGCGCGGCCCGGCGCGGCCATTGAGCGCAAACATCGCGAGCGCGAACATCGCATTGCTGTCGCCGTGCGCCGCGGCGAGCTTGTACCATTCGGCCGCGCGCCGATCATCGCGCGGCACGCCAAGCCCTTCGGCATAGAGCTCGCCGAGAAGCGTCATCGCTTTTGGATCGGCGTCATTGGTGACGCGGTCGGTCGCAAGCGAAAAAGCGGTGATGAAATAACCGCGCTGAAACGCGCCAAAGGCCATGTCCGGCGGCGGCCCGGCCGGTGTCGCCGGCGCCGTCTTTTCGCCCGGTGCGGCGACGCGGTTGGGCTTGGCGTTGGGCTTGGCCGCAGGCGGGCGCGGTGCGCCGCCTTGCGCGAAGGCCGAATGGTGCAACGCTACGCCCAAGAGTGCGGCCGCGATTGTCAGCGCGCGCATCATGTCACCGCCTCATCAAGGCTCGCGGCCGCGGCGGCAACAGCCTTGGCCGCGCCCTCTGGCGCCGACCATATCCAGTCGCCAAGCGCGACAAAATCGGCGCCGGTCCGCACCAGCGGCGTCACTTCGTCCTCGCCGGCGGCATAAGCGACGCATGCAATTTCAAACAAATCTGCCCACCAGGTCAGGCGTTCCTGCAAGTCTTCGAAGCTCGGCCGGCGGCCGTTGCGGTCGGGTTCGCCGAACATCACGTAATCGGCGCCAGCCTCGCCGGCGAGCATGGCATCATGACGGCTGCGTAAACCGCCGGCGCCGGCAATCCGCTCCGGCTTGAGCAGCGCGAGCGCCGCGGCGAACTTGTCAACACCGCTCAGATGCGCCCCGTCGGCGCCGGCGCGCGCCACGATCTCGGGACGGTTATCGACGACAAGCGCGACGTCATGAGGCTGCACGACGGCGGCGATCTGCTTGGTCCGTTCGATCAGCGCGCGTTCGCTGCCATCGGCAAGGCGCAACAGCACGGCGGCGATGTCGCCGGCGCCGAGCGCAAGTTCAAGCTCGCCGACAAAAGCAGCGGGATCGCTGATCGCCGAGGTGACCAGATAAAGCCGCTGAGGCGGGTTTGACCGGTTGTTCATCCCTCGATGCTCAATTTCACCTCATCCCCCGTTGGGGAGCTTGCCCCGGACTTTGGTCCGGGGGTCGCGAGCCAATGGGACGATGCGAAGCACCGCCCGATGGCAGGCTCCGCGAGCGGGTGGGGGATTGGAATTCGGTTTTGAGTTCGGAACCCCTCGCCCCAACCCTCTCCCCGCCGGGGAAGGGGGCGCAGTCACGCCGCTTTGCGCTCAAGATCGGCTTTCCATTGCCCGAGCGTGGCAAGGCCGTTCATCCTGGCGCGGTGATTGAAGGCGCGCTGCGCGGCTGCGGTGTTCTCCGCTTTGCCGGACCACGTCTTTTGCGGCGCCGCCTGCAAAGCGCGGCCGTATGAGAAGGCGACGCGCCACGGCAGTTCGCCGAATTTGTTGATCGCATCGAGATGTGCGGTGGCCTCTTCGTCGGATTGCCCGCCGGACAAAAAGGCGATGCCGGGCACAGCTGCGGGCACGCAGTCCTTGAGCATGCGTAAGGTCTTTTCGGCGACTTCGGCGATCGACGCGCGCTTCGGCGACTTCTTCCCTGGCACCGCCATATTGGGCTTGAGCACCATGCCTTCGAGCGCGACGCGGTTGTAGAACAATTCCTGGAACGTCTCCTTCAACACCCAGGTCGTTACCTCGACGCAGCGGTCGATGTCGTGATTGCCGTCCATCAGCACTTCCGGCTCCACGATCGGGACAATTGTTTCGTCCTGGCAGAGCGCGGCATAGCGCGCCAGCGCGTGCGCATTGGCCTTCACGCAGGTATAGCTCGGCATCACATGGGTCGGTCCGATATCGATGACCGCGCGCCACTTGGCGAATTTGGCGCCAAGCCCGCGATATTCGACGAGCCGCTCGCGTAAGCCGTCAAGACCCTCGGTGATGACTTCGCCGGGGCAGAACGGCAGGGGCTTGGTGCCTTTATCGACCTTGATCCCAGGAATCGAACCAGCCTTTTCGATCAGCTTGACCAGCGGGGTGCCGTCCTTGGCGTTCTGCCGGATCGTTTCGTCGTAAAGGATGACGCCGGAAATGTGTTTCGCCATCGCCTCGCTCGAGCGGAACAGCATTTCGCGATAATCGCGGCGATTGTCGGCGGTCGATTCCACGCCGATGGCGTCGAACCGTTTCTTGATCGTGCCGGTCGACTCATCGGCCGCCAGAATGCCGCGGCCCGGAGCGACCATCGCGGTCGCGACCTTGTTCAATTCGTTTAAGTGCATCGCGCCCTCCTCGATATGCTCATGCGCGGCGCCGCGCCTCGGCGCCCTCTTTGTTATCCCGCGCTCGCCCGTGAGGGTTCTGCAATCAGCAACACCTTGACTCCGGGCAGCATCTTGCCTTCCAAGGATTCCAGGAACGCGCCGCCGCCGGTCGAAACGTGCGTCATGCGCTCCTTGACCGAGGCTGCATTGAGCGCCGCGACAGTGTCGCCGCCTCCGGCAAAGCTAACAAGCTTGCCAGCGTCGGTAAGTTCCGCCGCAGCCTCGGCGACTTCAATTGTACCATTGTCGAACGGCTCATGCTCGAAGGCGCCGAACGGGCCGTTCCAGACCAGCGTCTTGCTGCGCGCCAGGACCGAGACAACATGCCCGATCGTGCGCGGTCCAATATCGAGAATCATATCGTCGGCGCCGACTTGATCGACCGATACCACATGCGAGGGAGCGTGTGTGGCAAGCTGTCGCGCCACCACGGCATCGACTGGCAGGACGATTTCGCGGCCGAGCGCGTGGGCTCTGCTCATGATGTCTGCCGCTGCGCCGACGAGATCGTTTTCAAATAACGATTTCCCGACCCGCTTGCCTTGGGCGACCGAAAACGTGTTTGCCATGGCGCCGCCGATGATCAGAATTTCCACCTTGGTGAGAAGGTGGCCCAAAAGCTTGAGCTTGGTGGACACCTTCGCGCCGCCGACAATTGCCGTCACCGGGTGCTGCGGCCGTTCGAAGGCGCGGGCCAGAGCGTCCAGTTCGGACTTCATCGCGCGGCCGGGATAGGCGCTGAGGCCGGACGCGCTCACAATGCTCGTCGTGCTGGCATGTTCGCGGTGCGACGCCGAGAACGCGTCATTGACGAAAAAGTCGCCGAGCGCCGCGAGCTTTTTCGCGAATTCCTTGTCGTTCTTTTCCTCACCGGGATGAAACCGGGTATTTTCCAGGCAAACAATATCGCCATTCTTCAAGCCGGCGACGGCGACTTCGGCTTTCGGCCCGATGCAATCCTCGGCGAAGGCGACCGGCCGCTTGACGAGCCGCGCCACTTCGGCCGCGACCGGGCGGAGCGAATATTTCGGATCGCGGCCTTTCGGCCGGTCGAAATGCGACAGCAGAACGATCTTGCCGCCTTTGTCGGCGAGCTCCGCGATCGTCGGCACGACTTCCTCGATGCGCGTCGAATCGGCGACCTTGCCGTCCTGCATCGGCACGTTGAGATCGACGCGCACGAGCACGCGTTTACCTTTGACGTCGGCGTCGTCGAGGCTGCGGAAGGTCGGCATGAAAGAGCTTTTAAAAAAGCCGCCGGCGGCGATCAGCCGAGCTTGCCCATCGCCACCGCGGTGTCGACCATGCGGTTGGAGAAGCCCCATTCATTGTCGTACCACGACATCACGCGGACCAGCGTGCCGTCGATCACCTTGGTTTGGTCCATGTGAAAGACGGAGGAATGCGGATCGTGGTTGAAGTCGCTGGAGACATTCGGCGCCTCGGTATAGCCGAGGATGCCTTTGAGCTGCTGCTCGGCGGCGCGTTTGACCGCGCCGTTGACCTCGTCCTTGCTGGTCGCACGCTTGGCGACGAACTTGAAATCGATCACTGAAACGTTCGGCGTCGGCACGCGGATCGAGACGCCGTCGAGCCGTCCGGCGAGCTCCGGCAGAACCAGGCCGACCGCCTTGGCGGCGCCGGTCGAGGTCGGAATCATGTTCAGCGTCGCGGCGCGCGCGCGATACATATCCCTATGCACTTGATCGAGCGACGGCTGATCATTGGTGTAGGAATGCACCGTCGTCATAAATCCCTTGTCGATGCCGATCGCGTCATTGAGCACTTTCACGACCGGCGCCAGACAATTGGTAGTGCACGACGCGTTTGAGACCACCATGTGCGCTTTGGTGAGCTTGTCGTGGTTGACGCCATAGACCACGGTGAGATCGACGCCGTCGGCCGGCGCCGAGACCAGAACGCGCTTAGCGCCGGCCTTCAGATGCGCGGCGGCCTTCTCCTTCGAGGTGAAGAT
>JBPYFG010000354.1:0-6104 GCA_051986365.1 Xanthobacteraceae bacterium | reverse complement strand
GAATCTTAAGCCAGCCATCATGCCCGCAACGACGCCCGTCATTTCCGTCTCGCGTCTCGACAAGATTTACGCCTCCGGATTCCAGGCGCTCAAAAGCGTCAGTCTCGACATCCGCCACGGTGAGATTTTCGCGCTGCTCGGCCCGAACGGCGCCGGCAAGACGACGCTCATCGGCATCATCTGCGGCATCGTCAATCCTTCCGCGGGCACGGTGAAGGTCGACGGCCACGACATTATTTCCGACTATCGCGCGGCGCGTTCGTTGATCGGTCTGGTGCCCCAGGAACTGACCACCGATGCCTTCGAAACGCCGCCGGCGACGCTGCGCTTTTCCCGCGGGCTATTCGGCAAGCCGGCCAACCCAGACTACATCGACAAGGTGCTCAAGCAGCTTTCGCTGTGGGACAAGCGGCACGACAAGATCCGCATGCTGTCCGGCGGCATGAAGCGCCGGCTGATGATCGCCAAGGCGCTGGCGCATGAGCCGCAGATCCTGTTTCTCGACGAGCCCACCGCTGGGGTCGATGTCGAATTGCGCAAGGATATGTGGCAGCTGGTCCGCTCGCTGCGAGCGTCCGGCGTCACCATCATCCTCACGACCCACTACATCGAGGAAGCCGAAGAAATGGCCGATCGCGTCGGCGTCATCAATCATGGCGAGATCATCCTGGTCGAAGACAAGGCCGAGCTGATGCGCAAGCTCGGCAAGAAGCAGCTGACGCTGGAGCTGCGCGATCGGCTGGCCGCGGTGCCGGCGGCGCTCGAGAGCTACGGCCTCACGTTGGGCGCCGGCGGCAGCGAGCTGACTTACACATACGATACTAAGGGCGAGCACACCCGCATCACCGCGCTGCTCGACGATCTGCAGTGCGCCGGCATCCGCTTTAAGGATTTGCGCACGACGCAAAGCTCGCTTGAGGACATTTTCGTCGGTCTGGTGAGGCAACGGCGATGAACCTCTATGCCGTGCGGGCCATCTATATGTATGAAATGGCGCGGACCGGCCGCACGCTGTTTCAAAGCATTGTCTCGCCGGTGATCTCGACCTCGCTTTATTTTATCGTGTTCGGCGCCGCAATCGGCTCGCGCATCACGCAGATCGAGGGCGTCAATTACGGCTCGTTCATCGTGCCGGGCTTGATCATGCTGATGCTTCTGACGCAAAGCGTCACCAACGCCGCCTTTGGCATCTATTTCCCACGCTTCGTCGGCACGATCTATGAGATGCTCTCGGCGCCGGTATCGCCACTCGAGATCGTACTCGGCTATGTCGGAGCGGCGGCAAGCAAATCGATCCTTCTCGGCACCATAATTCTCGCCACGTCCGGACTGTTCGTGCCGATCAATATCGTGCACCCGGCCTGGATGGTGTCTTTTCTGGTGCTGACCGCGGTCAGTTTCAGCCTGTTCGGTTTCATTCTCGGGTTGTGGGCCGACAATTTCGAAAAACTGCAGATCGTGCCGCTTCTGATCCTCACGCCGTTGACGTTCCTTGGCGGCACGTTTTATCCAACCAGCGTCTTGCCGCCATTCTGGCGCACGGTCACGCTGTTCAATCCGCTGGTCTATTTGATCTCGGGTTTCCGCTGGAGCTTTTTCGACATCGCCGACGTGCATGTCGGGTGGAGCGTAGCGATGACGCTTGGTTTCCTCGCCCTCTGCATGGCGATTGTTTCCTGGTTCTTTAAGACCGGCTATCGGCTGAAGAATTAGCGCGCTCACTCTTACGCCACCAAGCCTAAAGCATCGTCAAGACAGCGCGGACAGTAACGCGTTTGCCTGTTTCAAGTCGTGCGTTTCGAACCCCTCAGTGAACCAACCGCATATAGGAGCGAGGAGCGCCTTTGCTTTCTCCCGCTTGCCCTGATCGCGCCAAAAGCGCGCCGCGCTCATCGCCGCACGTAGTTCCCAGGACTTCGCTTGTTGGGCACGCGCAATTATGAGCGCGCGCTCAAAATATACTTCCGCTTGCGACGAACCGAGCTGCGGCAGCTTGAGCGCGATTTCGCCGCTGATGCGATTGATCTCTGCCTCGTACCAGCGTTCTTTGGTCGTTTCCACCGCGCTTAGCGCTTCGCCAATGGAGTGCCAAGCATCATCGAATTGGCCGACTTCCGCATAGGCCCTGGACAAATGTGCCAGGAAGATTGGCAAATACACTCTTGAGCCAGTCGACTTATATGTGGAAATGCCGGAGGTGATCATCTGGATTCCCTCCAAGGCCTTGCCGGACAGCGCCAATACGCAGCCTTTTTGCATCGTTGCCAATGCCTTCCATATGGCCGCATTCTTTTCGTCGGCCAACCGGACAACTTCATCGGATTGCGCGATTGCTGCTGCGTAATTTGCACAGAGAACATTCGTCAACGATGTGTGGAATTGTGCATACATTAAAGTGCCTGCCTGACCGCCCGCGCGCGCGTCCTCGAGCGCGTGATTGGCGTCCGCCACCGCTGTGTCAGGGTAGCCGAGCATCCATTGCGCCAACGCCCTGTAGACAAAAATTGATACGCCGACGTCTTGGCCAAAACGCGTCGCGAGCGACCGGTGCTTGGCGGGATCGTAAAATGCGAACGCCTGGTTGTAATGCTCTCGGCCCTTAGTGATGTCTCCGGTAAGCATCAGTGAATTAGCGATCAATCGATGGCCGATCATCAGTGGAACGATTTGGTCTTGCTTTTCCGCAAGCGCCACAAACTGCGATGCAAGCTCGCGCGTAACGTCTCCGTTGAACGCCACATAGCTTGCCGCCCAGACGCCATAGAGAGCGGAGAACAAGAGCAGCGGGTCTTCGGGAGGTTCTCCGAGCGCTTCCGCTCGTTCGATGAATTGGCGCGCCTGTTCAACCGCCGCTTTGGGCTCAGGCGCCGCATAGCCTTTGACGTGCATGAGCGCGTTGACCAGCGCGATCTGCAGCTTGATCTGTTCGCCCCGCAGTACCGGCGTGCTGGGCAAAGTCGCTATCTGGTCGAGAGCCCGCCTGAGCTGCTCGGCGGCCTCGACCAATGCCGAGCGCGCCAGCGAGCGCTGTCCCGCTTTACCCCAAAGGAACGCGGCCTTGTCGATTACGCCGGCCTCGGTCCAGTGCCTCGCCAGCAGCTCCGGTCTGTTCTCGGCGATATCCGCGAATTCGCTCTCGATGGTTTCGGCGATGCGGGCATGTAGTGTGCGTCGTGGCTCACGCAGCAGCGTCCCGTAAGCCGCGTCCTGCACGAGGGCGTGCTTGAACAAATAGGTCGCATGTGGGGGCACGCCCCGCCGGAACAGCAGGCCGGCTCCGATGAGACGGTCCAACGCCGATCTCATCGCCGCCTCCGGCTGGGGCACTACTGAGGCGAGCAGGGCATGCGAAAACTCGCGGCCGATCGCCGCCGCGATCTGGGTCAGCTCTTTGGCCGGACCGCCGAGCCGGTCGAGCCGCGCCATCAGTGAGGCATAGAGGCTCGCGGGGACCGCCAGTGTTCGAGACGGTATCGCGGCAACCGCGCGCGCCGCGGCGATCTCGCTCCCTGCTTCCAGCACTGCTTTGGTCATCTCCTCCACAAACAAGGGGATACCGTCGGTACGCTCGATGATGTCGTGCCGAATGCTCGCCGATAGCGGGCTGTCGCCGACGATGCGGTCGATCATGGCGCTAGCTTCGTGCTCTGCCAGTCGATTGATGATGAGGGCGGTGACGTAAGGCCGTCCAACCCACGGCGCGTCGAATTCCGACCGGAACGTTACTAGCAGCAGCACCCTCAGCGTCCGAATTCGGTCTACGACCTGACCGAACGCCTCCAAGCTGCTTGGGTCCGCCCAATGCGCATCCTCGAAGATCATCAGCACAGGCTGTTGCCGCGACATCGTCTCTATTTGTGCGGTGAGTGCCTCCAGCGTTTTTTGTCGGCGCTGCTGCGGCGTCAGTTCGAGGGCGGGATAGCGGCCATCGGTCGGCAGCGAAAGCATCTCAGCAATGAGTGCGGCGTCCTGGATCGAGGTCGAAGTCTGCGCGAGCAGAGCATCAAGCTTGTCGAGTTTCTGCTGGGGCGTATCGTCGTATAACAATCCCGCCGCACGTTCCATCTGTCCGATGATCGGAGAAAACGCGCTATCGGTGTGCTGGGGTGAGCAGAAATAGCGCAAACGTGTATGCGGTTCGGGCGCAAGATTTTCCAGAAGAGCAGCTGTGAGCCGCGATTTGCCGATGCCCGCCTCACCGGACAGCAGCACCACTTGGCCTTCCCCGGTCTTGGTCTTTGACCAGCGACGCCGCAGCAATTCAATTTCTTCCTCCCGGCCAACCAGCGCGGTCAGACCAGTCGCGTGCAGAGCATCGAAGCGGCTTTCGACCGTGCTCGCCCGCAGCGCCACCCAAGCGCGCAGTGGCTCGGCGACGCCCTTAAGGTCTCTGGCACCGAGGTCCTCTAGCTCGAAGAGATTGCCGAGAAGCCTGCGCGTCGCTTCGGCAATGACCACCGTGTTTGGCTCGGCAATTCCCTGCAGACGCGCTGCAAGGTTCGGTGTCTCGCCAACGATGCCGCGTTCGTGCACTTCGCCCGATCCAGTCATCAGATCGCCCACAACCACGAGCCCGGTGGCGATGCCAACACGGGTTTGCAACGAAGCCGGCGTCTTGAGTGCGATCACCGCTGCGATCAACTCCAGCCCGGCACGCACTGCCCGCTCGGCGTCATCCTCATGAGCTTCGGGGTAGCCAAAGTAGACAAGCACGCCGTCGCCCAGATACTGCGCCACGAAGCCGCCGAAACGGCGCACGGTTTCAGCGACGCTTTTATGATAGGCCGAGATGACCTCGCGCAGGTCTTCAGGGTCCATGCGCGCCGAGAGTGCCGTTGAGCCGACCAAGTCGGAGAACATCACCGTCACCTGACGGCGCTCGGCGCGGTCTTCGGGGGAGACAGTCGGCCCGCTGGAAGTCGTTGCTCGATCAGAGGGAACCCTGGCGTCCGCATCTGGTCTTAAAGCAGCGATAGCGTCGAGTAGTTTGCGTCGGTGGCCGACGATAGAAACACCGAGATCCTTTAGGTCTTCCGCTGTGAGGTTCGGAAGAACCGTCTCGTCTATCTCGTTGTCGCGGAAAGCCGCCTCATACCGTCCGAGGCCAAGGCTCCGCAGCCAGACCACGATGTCCATTACGGCGGCCAAACTCAAGGTTGCCACACATCATCGTCCTGCCTGGATAGGGTGTCCAGGACAGCCTCGGTGCATTGCGCAGAAATCTGAGGCCCGCCTCATGGTCAAGAGCGCACACGCGCAACTTGCTGAACCTCCTTCAGGAGCGTCAAGATACATCGACGCGCACCCGCTCGATGGCCAGCGCGGACCAACCTGCTGGTGCGTCGATATTGATGCCCGGCGGCACGATCAGTGCGAACTCCTTGCCTGGACCAAGCACCATCTGACGCCGCCATAAGGTCGGTTGCGGGAATTGCTGACGCAGCGTGTCGAGAGCCGGACGCCACTGAATGCCGCGCGGCCGCGTCAGCCAAATGGCGGTCGACCGCTCCGGTAAAACTGGTTCGCCCCAGACCAAAGCATACAGCCCGCCATGCCCGTCTTCCATCTGGGCTGCCGCGGCGTCGTGTGCACTCGTCACCGGGGCGGCAACAGCGAAGGCGTTGAGCGGATCGAGCGCCCAGGAGCCATCGAGTAAACACCAATCCTCGTATCCGGGCTGATTGTCGAGCCAGGGCAATGCCGCAACACGGAATGAGGCACTGCCGCCGAAGCCTGGAGGGTGCTGTTGCCCAAGATGCTGCTGGAAGCGCAGCAACGCTTCTTCATAGTGCTTTACGGTGATGGTCGGGTAGGGGCGGTGCCAGATTAAATAAGCGAGCATGGCGGCTCCTACTTTCGGTTGTTCGGGCATGAGGAGTCAGATCGACAGTTCCGTTGTTACAGGATTGCAGTCAACGGAAAAGGTCGGCGCTGGGGTCAAGTGCGAGTGCCGGTACAAATTTGCAGTCAACTGAAAACGCTGTTGGAACAGCCGGGTGAGTCAAGCGCGAGTGCCAGTAGAAGTTTGCAATTAACTGAAAAACGAACCGGTCGGAGTAATTACCATTTGCAGTCAACTGAAAAAGAAGGCCCATTAGGCGTTA
>JBPYFG010000353.1:0-8763 GCA_051986365.1 Xanthobacteraceae bacterium | reverse complement strand
GCCTCAAACCAACCGCGGCACGGATCATCGCGAATTATATCGCGTAATTGACGTGCTGACGGTGGATAAGCGGTGACGCGATGTCAAAGAGATTGGCGTAGCGCGATATGGCATACATCATAACCGGCGACACCCTCGGTCTTGCCATAGGTCCCGTGTCGGAAACAGCAAGCGACGTGCATGAGGCTCTTAGCAAAGCACGTCAGATGTACGAGACGGGATTGGTAAACGTATCAATCAGAGACGAAGGCGGGCACAAAATCGGCGGCGACGATTTGCTGGCCTGCATAACGGGAAAAAAGACGGTCACCAACGATCTTCAGGCAAAATAGCGTAGGCGTGGGGTCGGCATCGCGCCGGGCAATGCGTAAAGCGTGGGCAAAATCGTTCACGCACGATGCCCACGCAGAACCAATAGCGCAGACGATTTTGCCCACCCTACTAGGGGGTATCGGAGCGCTATTGTCGGCGTTGTAGGGTCATTGGCATTCCGTAGCGCGGCCTTAGGGTGATGAGACCTTGCGGCTCGATCGGATGGTCCGGCTTGAGACCAAGCCGATAGCGCTGCGCGATCGTTGCCAGGATCAAGATTGCCTCGGTCATTGCAAAGGCCGCGCCGATGCAAATCCGCTGACCCGCTCCGAACGGGATATAGCTGAATCGCGGCGGTTCGGTCGTAAATCGATCTGGATTGAAACGATGCGGCTCGGGCCACAGCGACGCTTTGCGGTGTAGGAGCCACGGAGCGATCAAAACGATGGCGCCGGGGGGAACGCGCTGCCCGAGCACATAATCGGCTGCAATGGGCTCGCGCGCCATTGTATGCGCCGGCGGATAGAGGCGCATTGATTCCTCGATCACCATCCGCGTGTAGCGCAGGCTGGCTATGTCGGCATAGTGCGGCGTCCGGCCGTTGAGGACGGTGCGCAATTCTTCATCGAGCTGAGCTTCGACCGATGGGTGAAGCGACAAAAGATACCAGGTCCAGGTCAAAGCCTGCGCGGTGGTCTCATGCCCCGCCATAAAGATCGTAACCACTTCGTCGCGCACCTCTTTCGCTGTCATTCCACCGCCGGTTTCCGCATCGCGTGCCGCGACCAGCCGCGCCAGCAGATCTTTCGGTTGCGCGCTTGGTCCATGAGCGCGGCTGTTGATCAGTTCATCGACTGCGGCATCGAATTCGTTGAACACTTTGGCGCTGCCGCCCCGGCGGGAAAAAAGATTCGCCAGCCATGCCGGAAAGCCGAGCAAATCGAGGAGGCTCGGGCGCACCGTCATCTGGTATCGGCCGACGCCGCGCTCGACGACGTCGACGATTTCATCAGAATTGGCGGAGAACATCGCCCGCGAGATAATGTGCAGCGTGGTGCGCATCATCGATGCGCCGACATCGACTACGCTCGAATCCGGCAAGGCGTCCCATTCTGCAAGCAAATCGCGCGCTACCGCGGTGATGACCGGCGTGTAACCTTCGATGCTGCGTCGGTCGAAGGCCGGCGCCATGATCCGGCGGTGCCGTCGCCAAGTCTCCCCTTCGCTGGTCAACAGACCGCGGCCCAGCCCCGGCTCGAGGAGCCGGCGGGTCAGCTCGGATTTGCGGTAATTTGCAGCATTGTCGAGCAGCACATGCCGGATACCGCTCGGCTCGTTGATGATGAAACGCCGCCGCCACAAGAGGCGGCCGGCGATGATGTCTTGGTCGAAGGCCTCAGGTGGATAGGTCGCAAGCGTATTGTCGCGAACGAGCTGAAGGAATTGACGAAAGGTCAGCGGTCCGTCGGGTCTAATCGGGAAGGCAAGCCGCAGCGTTTCCGTATGGTTCATTGCGCCAAACTTTAGTAATCGTGCGGTGGGCATCGCGCCAGCAATGCGCGTGACGCGCCGACGAGTTCGCCCAGCCTACGATTGGTTGCCTGCCCAAACGATGATCGTCGAAAATCGGCGCAGATTCCTAAATGCGCCTTTTCAGACCGAGGCCAATTCCGATCCAGCCCAGTCCCGCAATTATGAGATCGATGCCGAGAAAGAGCCCAAGAATGTAAAGGCCCGACACCGGCCAATGAACGAGAATTATCAGGCCAAGCAAAAGCGTAATGACGCCCGAGACTGCAACCCAGATCCAGGGCATTTCCTGTTTCATGCTGAACGCCAAAACAATCCGCATTATACCCGAGGCGACGAGCGCGAACCCGAGCAGCAGAGTCAGCACTGCCGCGGCAAGGAGGGGATTTTCGAATGTGAGAAAACCGGCGACGATATAAAGGACACCGAGCAATATCCAAAGGAGAAATTTACCCCAATTCTTGATTTGAAACGCGCTGATGACTTCAGCGACGCCTGAAAGCAACATCATCACACCGACGACAAATACAGTTACGACGGTAGCGAAAACCACGCTGCCGAGTGCGACAACTCCGGCGATGACGTAAACGACGCCAAGGGCGACGATCCAGCCCGACTTGGCGCGCAGAGGTGCAAGTCCTGTGGTTTCAGCTATGCTGGACATGATGTGTCTCCCACATTGTGCGACGGCGCATTGCGAAAAATTAGAGCGTACCGCGCTGCATCGCTCGACAAAGTTTAGACACTTCTGGTCACTGTTTAAACAAGCTCAAATCGATAGCAATTGATTAAAGTCAAAGTTCCGATGCGGCGGCGGAGGACATGATCCATTGATAATTCTGCCCTAGCCAAACCGCGAAAAGCACGATTGTGACCATAATCGTTCAGTGTGGTGTAATCGGCTGGACGAGCCGCCGCACTGCGACGCAACAGCAATAGGCCCGTTCCATGGATCGCAGCCCGGTACCGATTGATCTTGCGCTTCAAGGTGGCGGTTCGCACGGCGCGTTCACCTGGGGCGTGTTGGACCGTCTGCTGGAAGAGCCCTGGCTACGCATCGCCGGCATTTCGGGTACGTCAGCGGGCGCGATGAATGCCGCAGTGCTGGCAAACGGTTGGATCGAAGGCCAAGCCGACGGCGCGCGCGCCGCGCTCGAGAAATTCTGGCAGAGCGTCTCGCGCGCCGCGGTGTTTAGTCCGCTGCAGCGCTCTCCTATCGACCGCTTAATCGGCCGTTGGACACTCGATACATCCCCCGCCTATGTCTTCATGGACCTGATGTCGCGGCTTCTTTCGCCTTACACACTCAATCCGTTGGATTTCAATCCGTTACGCCGCATCCTTACGGAGAGCATCGATTGTAATCGACTCGCCAGTTCGCCAATCAAATTATTCATCACTGCGACCAGTGTGCGAACGGGCCGGGGGCGTATTTTCCGCAACGCCGAGATCACTGCCGATGTGCTCCTCGCATCGGCGTGCCTGCCAACGATGTTCCGGGCTGTTGAAATCGATGGCGAGGCCTATTGGGATGGCGGATATACCGGCAATCCAACTCTCACGCCATTGATCCGTGAAACCGATGCCCATGACTCAATCCTCGTACAGATCAATCCGCGCGAGCGGTCGGATACGCCACGCACTGCTCCGGACATTTTGAATCGGCTCAATGAGATCTCCTTCAATTCACCATTGATGAAGGAGCTCCGTATGATCGCTCTGCTACGTCAGGCGGCCGATCCTGGAAGCGGCGAAGGCGCCCAGTGGGCGCAGATGCGCACGCATAGGATCATGACCGACATGCTGGCGAAATTCGGCGCCTCCTCGAAGCTCAACGCCGAGTGGGAATTCATCGCGATGCTGCGGGCCGAAGGACGACGTGCCGCGAGCGAATTTTTGGACGCGAACGGCAACGACATCGGCAAACGTTCTACCGCCGATCTGGACGTGCTTCTGGCGGAGTGTTGACGCATGGGCCTGCTCGGCATCTTGGTTGGGCTTGCTCTCTTAGTCTTGTTTGCCTTCCGCGGCTGGAGTGTGCTGCTGCTCGCTCCCGCTGCAGCCCTCATTGCCGCCGCTTTCGGCAGCGAGCCGCTACTCGCCAACTGGACGCAAATCTTCATGGGCAGCGCTGCCCGCTTCCTGGCTCAGTTTTTTCCGATCTTTCTTCTCGGAGCCATTTTCGGCAAGCTGATGGACGACAGCCGCTCAGTATCGGCGGTCGCCGATTTCATGACCAAGAGCCTAGGCGAACGCCGTGTCATCCTTGCAGTCGTGCTCGCGGGCGCGATCGTGACCTACGGCGGCGTCAGCTTGTTTGTCGCCTTCTTCGTGCTGGTCCCTATGGCGCAAGCGCTGTTCCGCGCCGCGGCCATTCCGCGCCGGCTGATGCCCGCGGCGATCGTACTTGGCACCTCAACCTTCACCATGTCGGCTCTGCCGGGCACGCCATCGATTCAGAACGCCATCCCGATGCCCTTCTTCGGCACGACGCCATTTGCGGCGCCTGGCCTCGGCATCATCGCGGCGGCGATTATGCTTGGCGTTGGCTTGTGGTGGCTCGGACGTGCCGAGGCTGCGGCTCGCCGCGCCGGCGAGGGTTACGGGAGCGAAACATCGGTTACAGTCAATACTGCGGCCGATGACGAGCTTATTCGCGAGCGAGCAACTACCGCACGGGAATTCGATCCGGCGGAGGTACAGCATGGGCATTACAGCATTTCTCCTCCGCCAGGCTGGATTGCCGCGCTGCCGCTCGTCGTCGTCGTCGCAATCAATCTTTTGATGTCGCTAGTCGTGCTGCCGCAGCTCGACTTTTCATACCTGGCCGAAGAGCGCTGGGGTGCGACCTCGATTTCCGCCGTGGCGGGCGTTTGGTCCGTGGTCGTCGCGCTCGCCGCCGCAATCGCAACCGTCATCCTTTGCAACCGCAAACGCCTCATTGCATTGCGCGAAAGCATGGATGCGGGCGCCAATGCCTCGGTGTTACCCGCGCTTAGCGTCGCAAGCCTCGTCGGGTTTGGCGCCGTTATCGCGGCGCTGCCCGCTTTCGCAATCGTTCGCGACTGGGTTCTAGAAATAGAGGGTGGCCCGCTCGTTTCGCTCGCCGTGGCAACGAACGTACTCGCCGCCCTCACTGGCTCGGCCTCAGGCGGATTGACAATCGCGCTTGATGCCCTCGGTCAAAACTATATGGCGATGGCGGCACAAACAGGCCTCAGTCCCGCCCTGATGCACCGTGTTGCGGTGATCGGCTCGGGGACGCTTGATATCTTGCCGCATAACGGTGCCGTCGTAACCGTACTGGCGGTCTGTGGAGCGACACATGGAGAGAGCTACTTTGACATCGTTATGGTTGGGATTGTCAACGCCGTTCTCGCCCTGGTCGCGGTTATCGTGCTCGGCACGGCGTTCGGATCGTTCTGAGACCGGATAAAGCCAGCGCGCGACAGAGGACGAAGTTTTTTTCCTCGCCGAGGGGAATCAACTCATTCTTTTCTACGTATTCGCATGGATAGAAAGAGAACCAGGGCTGCTATCATTGGCGCCAATGCCGCGACCAATCTAAGCAGATCGAGATCGCCGGCCCGCTCGACCGCCCGGCGCAGAATGACGAAAGACTTTGATCTAGGTCAAAGATCATGCGCGAGGCGAGGAGCCATCGCGCTCTTGATCATTGGCATAGTGTGACCGCTGCGACATTGGCGGCAGACGCGCATGGCACAGCTGGTCGCGCTGGTAACAATCATCGTTACCATCGCCGTGTGCCTCGCACTGCTCGATCTACGTGCCGAAACGAAAATGCATGACGTCGCCGTCTTGCACGACGTAATCTTTGCCCTCGAGCCGCATCTTGCCGGCGTCGCGCGCGCCCACCTCGCCGCCGCAGGCGACATAGTCGTCATATGAAATAGTCTCAGCGCGGATAAAGCCGCGCTCGAAATCGCTATGGATGGCGCCCGCGGCCGCCGGAGCTTTGGTGCCGCGCGTGATCGTCCAGGCCCGCGCCTCTTTCGGGCCGGCGGTGAAGAAAGTGACCAGATCGAGGAGCGCATAGCCCGCGGCAATGAGGCGATCGAGCCCCGCCTGTTGCAAGCCGATCGAGGCGAGATAGTCGTCGCGGTCGTGGTGCGACAAAACCGCGATCTCGGCTTCGATCTTGGCGGAAATGACAACAACCCCCGCTCCCTCCGCTTGCGCGCGCGCCTGCACTTTCCGGGAAAATTCATTGCCGGTCGCTGCGGCATCCTCGTCGACGTTGCAGACATAGAGCACCGGCAGTGCCGTCAACAGCGCCAGCATATGGAATGGCTTCTCCTCCTCGGGCTTGCGCGGCGTCAAGCGCGCCGGTTTGCCCTCGCGCAGCAAGGCGAGTGTGCTCTCGATCAGATCGAGCGTTTGGCGCGCTTCGGCCGCCTCTTTGTCGGTGCCGCGCGCCTTGCGTTCGAGCCCCTCGCTACGCCGCTCCAGACTTTCGAGATCGGCGAGCATCAGCTCGGTCTCCACGGTCTCGATGTCGGCGATCGGATCGATACGGTCTTCGACATGCGTCACGTCGGTGTCTTCGAAACAGCGCACGACGTGCGCGATCGCATCAACTTCGCGGATATTGGCGAGGAATTGATTGCCGAGCCCCTCGCCCTTCGAAGCGCCGCGCACAAGGCCGGCAATATCGACGAAGGTCATCCGCGTCGGCACGATCGCCGCGGATTTTGCCAGAGCCGCCAATGTTTCCAGCCGCGGGTCCGGCACGGCGACTTCGCCGACATTCGGCTCAATCGTGCAAAACGGATAGTTCGCCGCCTGCGCCGCCGCAGTCTCGGTCAACGCATTGAAGAGCGTCGACTTACCGACATTCGGCAAGCCGACGATGCCGCATTTGAAGCCCATGAGATTATTTTAGAATGCTTTTTTGGATGAATGGCGTCTCAGTTCGAATTTGCACCGCGTCATTGCGAGCGAAGCGAAGCAAACTTCCCCACCCTTCCCTCCCCCGCAAGCGGGGGAGGGTTAGGGGGGCTGGATTACTTCGTCGCTGTCGCTCCTCGCAATGACGGCCCGGCCGCGGCGTCTCATTTTGAATCATCATTTTCGTTTTCTTCATCGCGCTCCGGCTGACCGAAACCTTTCGCCACCATGGCGAGATGGACTTTGTTCTGGAAGCTCGCATCTTGGCCGCGCGCAATCAGTTCGGCGTTGTCGCCGATGATCGCGACCAGCGCATCAACCCAGCCACGATCGCTTTTGGCGAAATCGCTGAGCACGTAATGCTGCACCAGGTCCTTGTCGCCGGGATGACCGACGCCGATGCGAACGCGGCGGTAGTCATTGCCGATATGTTCGGAGATCGAACGCAATCCGTTATGCCCGGCGATGCCACCGCCGATTTTCACCCGCACCTTGCCTGGCGGCAGGTCGATCTCATCATGAAACACGGTGATGTCCGCCGGCGATATTTTATAAAAATGCGCGGCTTCGGCGACCGCGCGGCCGGATTCGTTCATGAAAGTGCCGGGCAACAATAGCAGCGTGCGCACGCCGCCGAGCGGTCCTTCGCAAGCGATGCCGGCAAAGCGCCGCCGCCACGGGCCGAGGCCGTGGCGCTTGGCAATCTCTTGGACGGCGAGGAAGCCGACATTGTGCCGGTTGCCGGCATAGCGCGCTCCCGGATTGCCGAGTCCGACCAGGAGCAACATAGCTGTGCCGGACTACCTCACTTCTTCTCAGGCGCAGCGGCGGCAGGCGCTGCGGCGGGCGCCGCGCCCGGAGCGGCGCCAGGGGCTGCCCCCGGAGCAGCGCCGGGCGCTGCACCTTCGGCTGGCACGCCGGCTGCGGCGGCCGCGGCAGCAGCGGCGGCCGCCGCGGCGGCGGCTTCGGCGGCTGCCTTCATTTCTTCGGCATAGCCGGACGGCGGCACCACGGTGACAAGCGTGATGTCGCGGCCGGCGACCGCGCGCACGCCTTGCGGCAGCGTGACGTCGCTCAAATGCTTCGAATGGTTGATCTCAAGCCCGCTGACATCGACCTCGATGCCGCTCGGGATCGCATCGGCCAGGCACCGCACTTCGACGGTATGGGCGACAATGCTGACCGTGCCGCCGCGCTTGACGCCGGGCGACTGATCGGCGCCACGCACGTGGATCGGGATGTTGACCCGGATCGTGGCGCCCTCGCCCAACCGCATGAAGTCCACATGCAGCGGGACGTCGCGCACCGGATCAAGCTGGAAATCACGCGGAATGACGCGGTGCTTCACGCCATCCACCTCAACTTCATGGATGGTCGTGAGGAAGCGCCCGGCATAAATGCGTTGGCGCAAATCGGCATAGTCGAGCGAGATCGGCAGCGGCGGCTTGCCGTCGCCGTAGATAATTCCGGGTACGCGGCCGGCGCGACGCTCGGCCCGGGCGGCCCCCTTGCCTGCCCGCGCGCGCGTTGCCGCCTTGATCTGATTGACACTCGCCATCGGTATATCCTCGTCTTAAGCCTTGTAATGCCAACGAAATTCCGCGTCAGCCTCCAGGGGTGCCGGTGATGCCGCGGGGATGGCGCGCTTATAACGGCGTGTCTCACGGAAAACAAGAAATGCCGCAACGGGGCCGGACATTGCGGTTAGTACATGGGAAATGCGGGTCAGTGCTTAAGTGCCGCTATTCCGAAGTTCGTAAGCATTTGCGGCGTGCTGGCACGAAACTAGGACCCGATAAGAACGCTAGATGCGTACTCAAAATTATCGAGCATTATCGAGGCCGATATACTCGGAACCATTCTGTACGATCCTTGTTTAGGACGCAGCGTCCCTGCCTCGAACAGGTGTCAGGCTGTGGCAGCACAAGAGTTCCTCGCGCGCGCGGCCCGGTTAGTGTCGCTCTCGTTGAAAGCGCGGCACGAGGGCTGCATCCAACAGGCCGAGCGACTCGC
>JBPYFG010000352.1:0-9668 GCA_051986365.1 Xanthobacteraceae bacterium | reverse complement strand
GACCGGAGCGGGAATGGCCGCAAGGCCAATCAGCGCGGCGCCGCCCGGCTTGCCGCGGTCCAGGCGCTCTATCAGATGGAGCTTGCTGGCACCGGCTTAAATGAGATTTTGGCTCAATTCGAAAGTCATTGGCTGAAAGGCGACATGGAAGGCGTCCAATATCGCCCGGCAGAAGCCGCGTATTTTCGCGAAATAGTCGGTGGCGTGGTGCGCGAGCAAGGTGATCTGGATCGCAAAATCGACGCGGCGCTAACGCGCGGCTGGCCGTTAAAGCGCATCGAAATGGTGCTGCGCGCAGTGCTGCGGGCCGGCGCCTACGAGCTTGCCTGCCGAAAAGATGTGCCGGCACGGGTGGTTACTTCCGAATATGTCGACGTGGCGAGCGCCTTTGTCGACCGCGAAGAGACCGGAATGGTCAACGCTGTGCTCGATCAACTGGCGCACCAGCTCCGTGCGGCCGAATTCGGCGGCCGGTAGGCGGAGGCAGCAAATGCCTTCGGATCAAAATGAATTTCGCGACGGCCTCTCGGGCGAAGAGCGACTCATTGAACGCTACTTTCGCCCCTTGGCCACGGCTCCGGGCGCATTCGGTCTCGGCGACGATGCAGCCGCGGTTACGCCGCCCGCCGGTTGCGATCTGGTTCTGACCACCGATGGGGCGATCGCCGGGGTGCATTTTTTCCTCGAGGATCCGCCGGAAAGCATCGCGCGTAAGGCGCTGCGAATGAATCTCTCCGATCTTGCGGCGAAGGGTGCGACGCCGGCTGGGTTCTTGTTGTCCATTGCGTTGCCGGCAAACATACCGGAGCCGTGGATCGCGGCCCTCGCCGAAGGCCTTGGCCAAGACATCGGGCGTTACGGCTGCCCGTTACTCGGCGGCGATACCGATCGCACACCGGGACCGCTTTCGATTTCTATCACCGCTTTCGGCACGGCACCGCATGGTGCGATGGTGCGTCGCGCGACCGCCAATCGCGGCGATATCGTCGCGGTGACCGGCACGATCGGCGACGCCGCCCTCGGCGTTCTCATCCGCCGCGATGCCGATTTAGCCAAACAGTGGTGCTTATCGAGCGCCGCAAGCCAACATCTGCAGCAGCGCTATCTGCTCCCGCAGCCGCGTACTGCTCTCGCTCACGCGCTTCGTGCCCATGCGTCGGCGGCGATGGACGTGTCCGATGGTCTTGCCGGGGACTTGGCCAAGTTATGCCGCGCCTCCGAGCTTGCGGCCGAGATCGAGGTTGCCGATGTGCCGCTCTCCGATGCGGCGCGCGCGGTGCTTTCCGCCGAACCCAAGCTGATCGAGCGGATACTGACCGGCGGCGACGATTACGAGATCGTGTTGACCGTGCCAGCGGCCAAATTTGGCGCTTTTCGCGCAGCCGCCGAAAACGCCGGTGTGCCGCTCGCCAAGATCGGTCAGGTCACGAGCGGGCAGGGGGTTCGTTTTCTGCGCGAAGGAAAAGTCCTCTCCTTCGTACAGCCGTCCTATAGTCACTTCTGAGCGACGAAGCAGCGCTACCGGCGATCTTGCCGTCCGCTATAATCGCCGGTGGATTTCAGATTGGCCCGGTGTGGCTTTCTGGCATCAGCAAGGATAGTCCGATGGCTCGAGTGACACAGAGATCAAAGCATGCGCGGAAAACGGAGCGCGCCGCACGAAAACCGGCCGCGGTTAGCCGCAACCGGGGATCGGCCGGCAAAAAGCCGCCACGCCAGCGCAGCAGTGGGGCGAGAACTCGCGCCAAGAGCAAACCGCGGGCGCACCAAATTTTTGTTGCCTCGCATCACCGGCCCGACGCGTTCGAACAAGGGCTCCGCCGCTATGCGCAATACCGCGATCTCGGGATCGCCGAGGCGACCAACGGCATGGTGCGAGCGCATGTGATCAAAATGATTCCGCCCTGCGATCCAGCGGAAGTGTCCAAGCGGCACTTCCACGAAGTCGAATTCCAGATGGTCTATGTTCTCAAGGGCTGGATCAAGGGTGAATACGAAGGCGCTGGCGTCGTCACCATGCGCGAAGGTTCGTGCTGGCTGCAGCCGCCGAAGATCAGGCACTCGGTGCTTGACTATTCCGAGGATTGCGAACTTCTCGAAATCATCATGCCCGCGGATTTCGCAACCGTTGAACTGGAATGATCGCATCGACGTGGATCAGGCTGAGATTGGATCGCTTTCATGACGTCGTTAGGCTCGCCGCAGGATCTCTCGATGCTCGCCGAGCTTGAGCGCAAAGTATTGTGGCTCGCGAGTTGGACGATTCACCACGCCAACCATGTGCGCGATAATGCCGATGGGCTAAAAGTCGGCGGTCATCAGGCTTCATGCGCGTCGCTCGCGACCATCATGACGGTGCTTTATTTTCACACCTTGCGGCCGCAGGATCGCGTTGCCGTCAAGCCGCACGCCTCGCCCAACTTTCACTCCATCCAATACCTGCTCGGCCGGCAAACCCAGGACAAGCTCGAAGCCTTTCGTGGCTTTAAGGGCGCGCAATCCTATCCGTCACGTACCAAGGACACCGACGATGTCGACTTTTCCACGGGATCGGTCGGACTTGGCGTTGCCCAGACTTTGTTTTCATCTCTGGCCCAGGACTATGTGCGCTCGCACGGCTGGGGTCTTGCGCGGCCGGAAGGCCGCATGATTGCGCTCCTCGGCGACGCCGAGCTCGATGAAGGCAATATCTTCGAGGCGATGCTCGAGGGCTGGAAGCAGGGGCTGCGCAATTGCTGGTGGATCGTCGATTACAACAGGCAGAGCTTGGATGCCGTCGTCCGAGAGGGGCTGTGGGAGCGCTATCAAAACCTGTTCCGCAATTTCGGCTGGGACGTGGTGCTGCTCAAATACGGCGCGCTTCAAGAGGCGGCATTTGCCGAACCCGGCGGCGAGATCTTACGCCGGTGGATCGATAATTGTCCGAACCAGCTTTATTCGGCCTTGGTGTTTCAAGGCGGAGCGGCTTGGCGCAAGCGGCTTAACGATGAGATCGGCGATCAGGGGCCGGTCACCGCATTGCTGGAGCGCCGCAGCGACGACGAGCTGGCGCGGCTGATGAACAATCTCGGCGGCCATGACCTTGGTTCGATCATCACTGCTTTCGACGCTATCGACCACGACCGGCCGGTTTGTTTCATTGCTTATACGATCAAAGGCTATGGCCTGCCCTTCGCCGGACATAAAGACAATCACGCCGGGCTGATGACCCCCGCGCAAATGGAGACGTTTCGAAAGTCAATGAATATCCGGCCTGGCGAGGAATGGTCGCGCTTCGAAGGGCTTGAACATTCCGCGGCAGAGATTGCGGCCTTCCTCGATCGCGTTCCATTTGTAAGTGGCGGTAACCGCAGCTTGCCGACGGAGCGCATTGCCGTGCCGGATAGTCTCGCGGTGACGATCCAACCGCGAACGTCGACGCAACTCGGCTTCGGTGCACTGCTCAATGAGCTTGGTCGCAGCGACAGCCCTGTGGCGGCGCGCATCGTCACCGCTTCGCCCGATGTCACAGTGTCGACGAGCCTTGGACCATGGGTCAACCGCCGCGGCCTGTTTGCCCGCGAGGCCTTAGCCGATACTTTCAAAAGCGAGCGCATCCCCTCGACTTTCAATTGGGAATTCTCCCCGAAGGGCCAGCACATCGAACTCGGCATTGCCGAGATGAACTTGTTTTCTGCGCTGTCCGCGCTCGGCCTATCGCATGTCATCAATGGCGAGCGGCTGTTACCGATCGGCACCTTGTACGATCCGTTCATCGCCCGCGGGCTCGATGCCCTGAACTATGCCTGTTATCAGGACGCGCGCTTCATCCTGGTCGCCACGCCCTCCGGAATCACTTTGGCGCCCGAAGGTGGCGCACATCAATCGATCGCGGAGCCGCTCATCGGCATGGCGCAAGATGGGCTTGCGGTTTTCGAACCTGCTTTCGTCGATGAGCTATCTGTGATTCTGGCTTTCGCACTGGATTACATTCAGCGCGAGGGTGGTGCCGAGCCGTCCGAACGAAACTGGCTGCGCGATGAGACTGGCGGATCCGTCTATCTGCGGCTCTCGACCAGGCCGATCGAACAGATCAAGCGCGACATGACGCCGGCGCTGCGGCAATCGATCGTGGACGGCGCTTATTGGCTGCGTGCCCCCGGTCCCAACTGCCAACTTGTGGTGGCGTATACCGGCGCAGTCGCGCCCGAAGCCATTCAGGCCGTCGGGTTGATGGCGGAGGATCGACGCGACATCGGCTTGCTCGCGATAACCTCGGCGGACCGTCTCAACGCCGGCTGGACTGCGGCGTGCCGGGCTCGGGAGCGTGGGCTTGTTCACGCCCGCTCACATATCGAGCGCTTGTTTGCCGGCCTGCCGCGGCATTGCGGCATCGTTACGGTCTTGGACGGACACCCGGCAACGCTGGCCTGGCTCGGTGCCGTCAGTGGCCACCGCGTTCGCCCATTGGGGGTCGAGCATTTCGGTCAGACCGGTTCAATCGACGAGCTTTACCGGCACTATGGCATAGACGCGAACGCCATCATTGCGGCTGCGCAGGTGATCGCGCCGGGCCGTCCGATTCGCTATCTCGGAGCTGCATGAAACCTTCGGAATGGCTATGACCATGCCGTTGCGCGGCGGGGGCAAGTTTGGCAATGTCCGCGCCGATTTGCGCCGCTCGCGTGCACATTGTATGCGAAGCGCCTCCTTTGCGGCTGGTTCCAGGCCGGCCCTCCACAACACCGGGGACTTTACATGACGACTTTGTGGCTCATCGTTCTATGCGGCGTATTGGCTATTATTTACGCCATCTGGGCCACGCGTTCAGTCCTGCAATCCGATGCCGGCAGCGCGCGAATGCAAGAAATTTCGGCCGCGGTGCGCGAGGGCGCTCAGGCCTACCTGAAGCGACAGTATTCGACGATCGCGCTGGTCGGAATCGTGATCTTCCTGATCGTCAGTTATTTTCTCGGCTGGCTGGTCGGTGTTGGCTTTGCCGTCGGCGCCGTTCTTTCCGGTGCGGCCGGCTTTATCGGCATGAACGTTTCCGTGCGAGCCAATGTGCGCACCGCCCAAGCGGCGATCGGCTCGCTGGCCGCGGGACTGGAAATTGCATTTCGCGCCGGCGCGATTACCGGACTACTGGTCGCGGGGCTCGCCCTTCTCGGCGTCACGCTTTATTTCGGCTTCCTCACCGGCACGCTGCATATGGCCGCCAATGACCGTGAGGTTATCGATTCGCTCGTTGCCCTCGGTTTTGGCGCCTCGTTGATTTCCATTTTCGCTCGTCTCGGCGGTGGCATTTTCACCAAAGGTGCGGACGTCGGCGGCGATCTCGTCGGCAAAGTCGAGGCTGGCATCCCCGAGGACGATCCGCGCAATCCCGCGACCATTGCCGACAATGTTGGCGACAACGTCGGCGACTGCGCCGGCATGGCGGCCGATCTTTTCGAGACCTATGCGGTGACCACCGTGGCGACGATGGTTCTTGCGGCAATCTTCTTCAGCCGCGCCGGCGGTGACGTGCTGATGCACATGATGTCATTCCCGCTCGCGATTGGCGGCGCCTGCATCATCGCTTCGATCATCGGGACCTTCTTCGTCAAACTCGGTCCCACCCAGTCGATCATGGGCGCGCTGTATAAGGGCATGATCGCGACCGCGATTTTGTCGCTGATCGGCATCGCGCTGGTCACTTTTCTCTTGATCGGCTTCGGTCCGCTGCCGGGCGCCAATTATTCCGGTCTGGCACTGTTCGTTTGCGGCATCGTTGGCCTGGCGGTGACGGGACTGATTATCTGGATCACCGAGTTCTACACCGGCACCAATTTCCGCCCGGTGCGGTCGATCGCGCTCGCGTCGGTCACCGGTCACGGCACCAACGTGATTCAGGGCCTCGCGGTATCGCTTGAAGCAACGGCGATGCCGGCGCTGGTCATCATCGCCGGAATCCTGATCAGCTATAACCTTGCCGGTTTGTTCGGCATCGCGATCGCCGTGACCACGATGCTGGCGCTCGCCGGCATCGTGGTGGCGCTCGACGCCTTTGGTCCGGTCACTGACAATGCCGGTGGCATTGCCGAAATGGCGGGACTGCCTAAAGAAGTTCGCAAATCGACCGATGCACTGGACGCGGTCGGCAATACGACCAAAGCCGTAACCAAAGGCTACGCGATCGGCTCCGCCGGTCTCGGCGCCTTGGTTTTGTTCGCCGCCTATAACGAGGATCTCAAATACTTTGTGGCCAATGCGGGGGCGAATTCGTATTTCAAGGGCGTCGCGCCGGATTTCTCGCTGAACAATCCTTACGTCGTGGCCGGGCTCTTGTTCGGCGGCTTGCTGCCCTATCTGTTCGGCGCGCTTGGCCTGACAGCGGTGGGACGCGCAGCTTCCTCTATCGTCGAGGAGGTCCGGCGCCAGTTCCGCGAACGGCCCGGAATTATGCAGGGCCGGGACAAGCCCGATTACGGGCGCGCGGTCGATATGCTGACCAGAGCCGCGATTAAAGAAATGATCGTTCCGTCGCTCCTGCCGGTTCTGTCGCCGATCGTCGGCTATTTCATTATCTATTTTGTTGCCGGAGGCGGTGCACAAGGCAAGTCGGCTGCGTTCTCCGCGCTCGGCGCCATGTTGCTCGGCGTCATCGTCACCGGATTGTTCGTTGCCATATCGATGACATCGGGTGGCGGCGCCTGGGACAACGCAAAGAAATACATCGAAGACGGCCATTACGGCGGCAAGGGATCAGACGCGCACAAGGCGGCGGTAACCGGCGACACGGTCGGCGATCCTTACAAGGACACCGCCGGACCAGCGGTCAATCCGATGATCAAGATCACCAATATCGTCGCGCTATTGCTGCTCGCGGTGCTCGCCCATTCGGGCTGAGCAGTCGCCAGATCCGCTCCGGCGAAGGGGAGATCAGCTTCCCTTGCCTTGCAGGTTGTGGATGAAGGTCGAGACCAGACTGAGGTCGTTGCCGCTTGTGGGCGTTGTGCGGCTCACGAAGTCAAAGATATGGCCGTCTTTCATCCCGTATTCGGCGAGGCGCTGAACTTTTCTATCCCTGTCGAAATAGACCGCTATCACCCGCTGATCGGTGACCTTCGTCCGCATAAAGGAAATCTCGCGTTCGGCTTTTTGCGAAATGTAATAGAACGCTTCGCCACTCACCGTAGCTACCGTTGACGGTGTGCCAAGAACCAGCAGAACCTGTTCTTGCGAGGCGCCGAGGGGAATTTGCTCAAGCGCACCTTCCGGCAGCACGTAACCGCGCTGGAAGGTTTCGCTACCGCAGCCTGACAGAGTCATCGCAGCGGCAATGGCGCAGGCCAGCGCCACGCCGCAGCAGCGATTACGGCCTCGACTACCCCGCATTCGCGTCCCTAACTTGCGCTCGGCTGGAAGCTGGCGTTACCTCAAAACCAAGGCTTAGCAAACTGCCGGCGGTGGCCGACGCCCGATTTTGGCGCCCCGATGCCCAGTAAGTGAATGATCCTCAAGCGTTTTCGCTTAAACCCCCGTAACCGCAAGATCGACGACCTCTATGGCGCGATCGTGGCACAGTCGCGCCGTGCGGCTTTTTACATCGGCTATGGCGTCCCCGACACCCTGGACGGGCGCTTCGATCTCATTGTCCTGCACATGGTTCTGCTCTTGGCGCGGCTTGATTGTGAGGGGCCGTCTGCGCGCGATCTTGGCCAGAACCTGTTCGATCATTTTTGCCGCGATCTCGATGCCAATCTGCGGGAAATGGGCGTCGGAGATCTGGCCGTTCCAAAACGAATGCGGCAGTTTGCCGAGGCATTTTACGGCAGACAGACCGCCTATCTCGCCGCCATTGATGCGCCGAACGGGCGGGAGCTTGAGAAGGCGCTGGCGCGCAATATCTTTCAGAGTGTGAATGGGGCTGGACCGCGCCGCCTGGCGCGTTACGCGCGCGCCGTGGCGCGCCAATTTGAGCTCCAGGACCAAGGAGCCCTATTGCGCGGCGCTGTTGATTTTCTCGACCCGGAGGCCATTGCGATGCCCGAGCACAAAGCGCCAGATTCCGCCGCGCCAGATTCCGCCACGCCATGGCGCGTCCCGGTAGTGGTTGAGGAGGTTCCCGAGACCGGCCAACATTTCGATCTGGCTGCCGATGCGCCCGTGCGCGCTGCCGTTGCGGAGGTCGCCGGCTTAAGGGACTTACCGCGATTTGAAGCCAATTTCGATGTCAGTCGCCGCGGCGCCGGCCTGCAAGTCATCGGGTCGATATCGGCGACCGTCGGACAGAATTGCGTCGTCACGCTCGAGCCGCTGGCCAACGAGGTCGAGGAGACGATCGATCTGGTATTCCAACCAGTGCAGCCGCTTGCGCCATCGGCCGAGAGCGACGGCCCGCAGCACGGCGTCAAATGGGATGATCCGGAGCCGCTAGTGGGCGGTGTAGTCGATTTGGGCGCGCTGGCGACCGAGTTTCTGATCCTTGGCCTCGACCCCTATCCACGCAAACCGGGCGCGGTTTTCGACCCGCCGCAGGATGCCCGCCGCGACCAGGGACCCTTTGCGTCGCTTGGCCGTTTGGCAAAGCGCCAAGATTAGAGCCAAGACTGGAGCCAAGATGGCTGGCAGCTGCTGTTCCGATGGGTGTTGTGTCCGGGCCTCGAACCGCTATTCTCGTAAATGGGCGCTTTCCGGTGCAGTCATCGAGTCGTTGCAAGGATGTTCCCAGTGCCCGCGCTTCGGCGCGTGAAAACTGCGAACGTCATGGACAAAAATCGCTTCATAACCATAGGCTTGCAGCTGTCACTTTGAGTCGAAAATTCGCATGAAAGCAGGTCACGGCCGCTTGCGAATTTCGGCTCCGGCGCAGTCGTGACCGCACGGTTGTCTAATGGCAGATAAGGTCCGTATTGCGCTCGATGCGATGGGAGGGGATCACGGTCCCGGCGTGGTCGTTGCCGGCGCTGAGCTCGCGCTCTCGCGTCATCCGGACAGCGAGTTCCTGTTGTTCGGCAACGCCTCGCTGATCGCTCCGCTTCTCGACGCCCGACCGGAGCTTAGCGCGCGCTCGCGGCTTACTCACACTGAAGTGGCGGTCCGAATGGAGGACAAGCCGAGCCAGGCTTTGCGCTACGGCCGCTGGAAATCGTCGATGTGGCTTGCAATCGACGCCGTGAAAAAGGGCGACGCCGATATGGCCGTCTCCGCCGGCAATACCGGTGCGCTCATGGCCATGTCGAAATTCAACCTCAAAACCCTGCCCGGCATCGAACGGCCGGCCATAGCGGCGCTGTGGCCCACGCTCCGAGGCGAGTCGATCGTGCTGGACGTGGGCGCATCGATCGGTGCGGATGCCGATCACCTTGTCGATCTGGCATTGATGGGCGCGGCCACCGCGCAAATTCTGTTCGGTTTGCAACGGCCCACGGTCGGGCTTCTCAATATAGGCGTGGAGGAGGCGAAAGGACTTGAACAAGTGCGCGACGCTGGGCGCATCTTGCGCGAGGAAAACTTCGCCGATGTCGAATACCAGGGTTTTGTCGAGGGCGACGACATCGGCCGCGGCAAGGTTGACGTGGTCGTCACAGAAGGCTTTGCGGGGAATATTGCGTTGAAGACTGCCGAGGGTACCGCGCGTCAAATCGGCGAATATCTCAAAGGCGCGATGAGCCGGTCGTTAAGCGCGCGCATCGGCTATTTGT
>JBPYFG010000351.1:0-3793 GCA_051986365.1 Xanthobacteraceae bacterium | reverse complement strand
GTCGGCGCCGCCTCGCCGCGGCCGGGCCCGTGTTCGCTCGGCCGCGCCACGTGCGCGGTTCGCAAGCCGAGCGCCGCGGCCGCGGCGAGATCGCTGGAATGCGCCGCCACCATCATGCAAGCTTCGGGTTTCAGATCGAGGGCTTCGGCGGCCGCGAGATAGACGCGCGGCTTCGGCTTGTAATCGTCGGCGATCTCGGCGCCGAGAATTACATCCCAGGGAAAGCCATTGCGGCGCGCTAAATCCACCATCAGGGAAATATTGCCGTTCGATACCGGCGCGATGACATATCCGCGTTTGAGCCGGGCGAGCCCACTCGGCACGTCGGGCCAAGCGTCAAGCCGGTGCCACGCTAGATTTAGCCTGCGCTTTTCCTCCTCGCCGAGATTAGTGACGCGAAACCGATCAAGCGTGAGTTCGAGATTGCGCCGATGCAGAATGTCGAGCTTGCAAAAACCGATACGGCCAGCGCGGACTTCTTCCAACGCGCCCTGATATTCGCCGCGCCAGGCGTCGGCAAAAGCGAAATAATCCAACGTGAGCGCTTTCGGCTTAAGCTGCGCCTCGGCCTCGCGGGCGATCGAAGTTCGCCAATCGACGAGCGTGCCGAACACGTCGAAAAACAGGGCTTTCACCGCCAGCGCCATGGACTATTCATAGCGCATGGCGGCGCTCCACGCCAAAGCGGCGGCGACGTCAATACTCAAAATCGCGAATGCCGTTGAGGTGCTCTTAAAGTGCAGCCGGCTTAGGCGGCAGTCTGTTGACGCCGATCGGCAGCAGCTTCGCTTTTACCTCCCGCGAGCTGCCCGCGACTCCAGTTCCATAGCGTCGCTATTTCTTCGGCCGCCCTGCCGCCAGCGGCATATTCGGTGACGCCGAGGCCGGCGGCAATCGCATCCTGAAAATCCATGCGGGCGGACAGCATCGGCTCAGCCAATACGCCAAGGCAGTTGAGTTGCCTGGCCGCCTCGCTGGCCCGCGTGCTGCGGTAGCTTGGGGGGCACTGGTTCAGCACGAAGGCGGCTTGTCGCTTGGCCAGAAACACGGCGCGAAACGTCGCGGCGGTCGCCTCGACATCCAAGCGCGTCGGGCGCGCGGGCAGAAGGTTTAGGTCGGCGACCTCGGCTACCGAACGGACGGCTGCGGCATCGGCGCCGGTTGTGTCGAAAATCGCGAGCGTGAAGCCGGCGCTGGCAAGGCCCGCGAGTACGTCGCGCAGAAGCGGCAGCCGCTCGCGTTCAAGCAATTCGACAACGATCTTGTTCCGGGCCTTTGCGGCTTCACGGCGCTCAGCCCAGCGCAGCAGCGATTGCTGCGGATCAAGATCGAGCGCGATGACTTTTTCGCCTGTGCTTGCCGCCACTTCGGCCAGCGATGCTGCGAGCGTTGTTTTTCCCGCGCCGCCTTTCTGTGTGAGAAATGCGATCGTGTGCATTAAGCCACCTTTTGATCCATCGTGCTCGCGCCGTGATTGCGCAGGCGCTTTGACCTCGGCCGGCGGTGTTTCGAAACCCCGCCCGGCGCGCCGAATGAGTTTGGAATCTCGATGTCGACTGCAAGCGTCGATACCAACTTGCCGCGATCCATCTTGATCTGGACCTTATCGGGGTCGAATGAGATGTGCCGGCTGATAAGCGTGAGAATTTCCTCGCGCAAAACTCCAAGCAGATCCGGTTGATCGCGCTCGTTGCGCTCATGCGCCAGCAGGATTTGCAGCCGTTCCCGCGCAATCGGCGCCGAGCCGCGGCTAAACCAGCTAAAGAGGTTCATGCTGCTTTCCGTCCGAACAGCTTGTTGAAAATTCCTCGGCTTTCGCTGGGAACATGCATTGGAATCGTTTCGCCTTTGAGCCGGCGCGCGGCTTCGAAATAGGCGCGCGCGGGCGGGCTTGCCGGGCTGTTCAGCGTCACCGGCGATCCCACATTCGAGGCGCGCAGCACTTCTTCGTTTTCGGGAATGATGCCAAGCAGCGGAACCGACAGAATTTCCAGCACATCGTTGATCGCCAGCATCTCGCCGCGGGCGGCGCGCCAGGGGTGGTAGCGGGTAACGAGTAGGTGTTTGTCGACGAATTCGCCGCGTTCGGCTTTTTCAGTCTTCGAATCGAGGAGCCCGATGATGCGGTCCGAATCGCGAACCGATGACACTTCGGGATTAGTGACGATAACTGCGGTATCGGCGTAGCGCATGGCCAGGGTCGCGCCGCGCTCGATGCCGGCCGGGCTATCGCAGATAATCCAATCGAATTTAGAACGCAGCTCGGCGATGACGTTGGCGACGCCTTCTTCGGTGAGTGCGTCCTTGTCGCGGGTCTGCGAGGCTGGCAGCAAGTTCAGATTTTCCAGCCGCTTGTCGCGGATGAGCGCTTGCGGCAGTTTGGCAACGCCGTGGATCACATTGATCAGGTCAAAGACCACGCGCCGTTCGGCTCCCATCACCAGATCAAGATTGCGCAGTCCGACGTCGAAGTCGATGACGACGACCTTTTCACCAAGATGGGCAAGCGCGGCACCCAGCGCGGCGGTCGACGTGGTCTTGCCGACGCCGCCTTTGCCTGACGTCACAACTACGACGCGGGCCGATATCTTGTCCTTCATGTTCACGACCTTTCGTTGTTCCTAGTTCATCGCCGAAATTTTGAGGGTGTTCCCGTCCAGCCAGGCCTGGATCGGTCCGCTACGCATGCTGCCGTCGATTTCGTCCGCCGTCTTGTAATGGGAGCCAATGGCCAAGAGCTCGGCTTCGAACCGATGGCAAAAAATCCGGGCGCGGCGACTGCCGGTGACGCCCGCCATCGCCTGACCGCGCAGCGTGCCGTAAATGTGGATCGATCCGCCGGCGATGATTTCAGCGCCGGAACCGACGGAGCCGAGAACGGTGACGTCACCTTCCACGAAAGCGACCGATTGTCCGGAGCGAACCGGCTCCTCGATCAATAGCGACGCTGGCTGTTCGCGCCCGCGCGGGGCGGTCTCGGCGGCAGGAGCCGGCTCCGGTTCGCGCAAGTCAAGGTCCGGCGTTCCGCGGCAGCCGCGCAGGATCGGGGGAAGACCCTCCGCCTCGGCCGGCTCGATGCCTTCAATCCCCAACACCCGTATTTTTCGCTCTTCGAGGCTGGCGACGAGATGCGCAATCCCGTTCGGACTGAGACGCACGGCCGAAAGATCCAGCGCAACGGCATGACCGGTAAAGAAGCTTTTGGAGCGCTCGACCGTGGCGTCGAGGTCCATCAGCCAGTCCGCGATCGGCGCCCGCGGCGTGAAGACAAAGGCCGTATAGGTGCGTGCCCGAAATTTGAGCGATTGACGTTGGATGACGAGGTTCGACACCACCCCACTCCGATTTTCGATGATTCTAATTGGTTAATAATCTCTCCAGAGATGGTTAACGATCAGTAAATATCCCGACGTGACCACCAAATATAAGGAGGGGTCAAAACCCTTGGTTACAGAGCGTTTTCGACAATTTATAGTTAACTGCGGGAATCGCCTTGGGTCACCAAGGGGCGTGATCGTGTTTCTCCCGCGATTCCTTTTTGAGGGGGGCTAACCATGACCATCGCAAATTTGATTCCCCAAACCGTCGCCAAGCTGACTGAGCCAAACCTGTATTGGGACACGACGCTGAAGGGCTTTGGGCTGAATGTCCGCCTAGGCGCTGGTGGAAAAATCCGGCGCTCGTGGATCATCCAATATCGCGTCGGCAAGCAGCAGCGAAAACTTAAGATCGGAGACGCCGCCAAGTTGGACGTTAAGAAGGCATGTACGAAGGCCGAGGAGTTGTTCGCTCA